>JAYEJS010000018.1 GCA_034660695.1 Candidatus Thermoplasmatota archaeon
ACTAATTCATTCATTTTTTTCACCTCATATTTTTATACAGCCCAAGCTAATTACAACCATGTTCTGGTTGGGCTTGGGACTATGTATCCAACTGGAACGTAGTAAAAAGTATTGTGGAGTGATTCATTTCTGGGCTGAAGCCCAGAGGATTCTCACTCCATTTTGACTAAAATAATGTTTTGTTTTTATTACATGGGAAGATACAAATCTGGTTTTGAAGAACCGCCATGGGTTTACTCTCCCTCAGAAGTCATGAGGTGGATTAATGCCACATATCCTACCCACAAAGTCAAAAAATTTCATGCTGAAAGAGATAAAGAAAAGAAGTTCCTGAAAAACATCGAAATCTCCCTTGACCTTGATGTGGAGAAGAGAGAAATTGCTCCTTCAAATTTTTTTCTCAAGAAAATAGAAGAAATCACGGGTTATGCAAAGATAGAAGAACAATTCGAAATTGTTCCCACAGCCGAGTTAATAGCAAGGGGGCTTGCAAAGGCAAAATTTCACAATATGGTGAAAATAACGTTAGATGGAAAAGTGCTATATGAACATCCTGAAAAAAGGCATGACATTAGAAAGACCATTGAACTGCTGACGAGTATCGCCCATAAAACAAAAGAGGGAAAAGTTATCAGATTGAAGGCAATAGGAAACTGCAAAGAAAAATGCATTGCTTATGTAACTGTGGAAAGGATCCACCCGAGGAAAAAGCATGCCGTAGATATAAAACTGGACGGAAGAATAGAAGAAGGACTTTTTAACAGGTTTTTGAATTATGTGAAGGAGCATTTGGCAATTGAGGGGTGAAGAAATGAAAATCATCCCTACTCATGCAGTCTGTGAGGGACGGAATAATACTTTTTGATGGAAAGGCTGGGACACTGGCTCATCGGTTCAACAGACCAGTGATGCTTGGCTGATTAAGGTAAGAAAAGAAAAGGCAATGAAATTTTTTATAGTCTGTTTCTCCTAGTTTTAACCCTCAAAAAAAATTTTTGTTTTACCAGGAATCACAGGTTATAAATATCAAAGACCGATTTTTATATATGAAATATTCAAAAATGAAGCATACAAAAACAAAGAATTATTCAAAGTATGTTATCCCCCTTGTTGCCGTCGTAGCAGTGATTTTGATAATTCTGGCTTCATACGCCTGTTTTTTCAGAGGAGGAGAAAAAGAAAATAGGTTAAGCGTGGATGCGATGTATTTAATGAAAAGCGGGGAAGGAAATGAAAAAGTGAATGTTTCCGCAATAATTTATTTGACAAATGTTGATGCTGGCTCAGGCGATGTGAAAATCGTTACGTACCTTATGGAAAGATGGAAAGGCATAGCGACAGACAAAAAAGAAGTGGAAATCGGCAAACTTAAAAAAGATAAAACAACTGAAGTTGAAATTGGAATGCAAATGGGAAACACAAGCTATGATCTGGAAGTATTGATATTCGAAGATGATTTGCTTAAGATAAAGGGGCAAGGGGGAATCAAAGTGGATTTTCAAGTTTATGAGGATGGCATCTACCGCAAGGATGTTTCATGGATTTCCCTTCCAACCTTTCGCTATGTAAGTCATGAGTGAAAATTTTCGATCAGCAGAATCAGTGTCATGAACAAATCTTTAAATATACACTGTATGTGCATTTGTGATTTATCTTGGAAAGCTCGCACTTCACTGGTGCCATAAATGCAATTTGCCCGTCCTAGGAAAAGCATGCGGTATATGCGGCAACGAAACTTTTAAAGTAAGGCTCACACCCCCCGGAGATGTCAGACCTGCTTTTCCATTCGATCTTAAATTATGTCAAGATGTGATAAAAGGGCAATTTGGTGATGCCATCCTTCCGGAAATGACTTTGCTTAATGACGTGCCCTCTACAGACAAAATGGAGGAAGTCATTTTCAATGGTAAAGTTGCGGGGGCACTTCAGTATTCTGTGAAAGAGAAAAAATTCCATTTTCTTCCCAGGATATGGTTTGCTTCCCTTATAAGCCCAACAAAGGGATTTGTTATTGCTGATGATGGGGCGGTATCCCCAATATTGAACGGATCTAACCTCCTGGCTCCGGGCGTTGTGGAAGCGAGCAGGGAAATACGCACTGGCGATGAAGTTGTTATTTACTCTCCTGAAAAGGAATTAATAGCGGTCGGTAAGGCATGTATGGACAGTGAGGAAATGACTGCTAACGGGCATGGAATGGCCGTGAAGATAAGATGGAAAGGAACTGCAGATAAGGAAAAAATAAGAGACAGAACATGGGATGATGCATTAATGGCAAATAGTAAAGTAATCTCAAACAAAATAAACGAAGCAGTAAATTTTATTCATAAGGTTATTAAAGCAAATGAACTGCCGATAGCCGTTTCTTTCAGTGGGGGAAAGGACAGCCTTGCAACTTTATTTCTTCTCCTTGACGCCGGATATAACCCTCCAATATTCTTTATAAACACGGGGCTGGAATTTGAGGAGACAATCGAGCATGTCCACAGGGTAGCAAAGCAGCTAGATCTGGAACTGCTGGAGGAAAACGCAGGAGATATTTTCTGGAAGGCCATTGATTTTTTTGGGCCTTCTGCCAGGGATTTCAGGTGGTGCTGCAAGACGTGCAAACTGGGCCCAACGACAAGGCTGATAAAAAAAAATTTTCCTGATGGCGTGCTTTCATTCATAGGCCAGAGAAGATATGAATCTGAGCAGAGGTCAAAAAAAGGAAGCATGTGGAAAAATCCCTGGGTATCCGGACAGCTCGGTGCGTCCCCCATCCAGAACTGGACGGCCCTCCATGTATGGCTTTATCTTTTTGAGAAATACAAGGAGTACGGGATAAAATGGAATGTCCTGTATGAACAGGGTTTTTCCCGCATAGGGTGCTGGCTTTGCCCTGCAAGCGATATGGCTGAATTTGAATTTAAGCGGCATAAGGACTGGAACAAACTGATTGATAAACTTGAAAAATATGCCAGAGATCATGGGTTGAGTGAAGAATGGATAAAAAACGGTCTGTGGAGATGGCTCGTCCCACCCAAATGGGCCAATATTGAGGCTGAGAAAGAAGTGAAAAGAGATTTTTCTGGTGATATTGATAATGAAAGGGTAAAAAATTTTATGAATTGCATAGGAAAAGTAAAGGAAATTGATGGCGGCTATGTTGTCAATGATGTCGAGATTTTGCTTTCAGAAGACGACTTTAAGGTAAATGCCCCGACTCAAAAAAAGAAAAAAATTGTTGAAAGTGTCATTGACCGGGCACTGAATTGCACGGGATGCGGGGTTTGCACAGGGCAGTGCAGGCAAAATGCAATATCCATCAAAAACGGAAAAGCATGGATTGATGGAGAAAGATGCATTCACTGCGGCGAATGTGTCAATATATGCCCCATAGCAGTTTTTGGCAGAAGAGGCTTTGTTACCTGATGTAATCTTAAAGAATCGCCTCTTCAATCCTTTTTTTATCTAATTTAGAAATAATAAGCGGGGGATAAGTCGATCCTTCCATTCTTTCTACCTCCTTCACCTCTTTCACCTCCAGCCTGACCGCATCTCCGACAAGTTTCCGATAATTCTTATTAATTTCCTCCAGTAATTTATTTACGGTTACACCTTTGCCTCTATGCTTATCACCCACCTCTATCCTGATCTCTATGCTGTCAATCTGCTTTTGAACGAATTGAAAACGCTTTATTTGAAGCGTATCAAACTTGCCTGCAGCCTCGGCGAGCGGCACAGGAATGGTAGCTGGAGGAAATATTCTGCCATCAGGTAAAACAATGGCATCTTTTTTTCTTCCCTCCAGATTTTTTAGTAGGGGTGTATGCATGCCGCAATTGCAGTAGTGGTTTTCTAAAGATGCAATATCATTGAGCCCTGTATATCTTATTATCGGTGTCCCGCCCCGATATAGCCTGGTTACAACGACATTTCCAAACTCATTTCCAGATACAGATTCTCCATTTTTACCAAGAACCTCTACATGAACAAAATCGCTGTTGATATGAAAATTTCCGCTGAGACATTCAAAGGCTATAGACCCCCCTTCAGTTGTGGCATAAAGATTTAATACAGGAACCCCGAAAGCTTCCTGGATATATCTTCTCGAATAGCTGTCCAGAATATCTCCACTAGATATTATATACTCAGGATTGAGCTTTTTGCCCAGCCCATTCATTTTCAGCGAGGCGATGCCCGTTAAAACGCTCGTGTAGCCGATGATCAACTGTGGATCAAACTTGCTCATCCTTTCCAGCAGGGATCGAGCTTCTTCACCCGTATAGAGATTTTGGTAGTTGTTAAGCGAAAAGAAGGCAGAAAGATTTCCAAGAAGGCCCTTCTTGAGGCATTCTTCATCCGTAGTTGTAGGAATAGAAAAGTCGCCAATATTTGTTATCCTCGTCTTTCTCCAGTTCATGCCATAGGCTTTAAGTTGCCTTACGGCGGCAAGCGCCTCTGTCGTTATATATTCCATGTCCTTATACATAGACATAGGTCTTCCAGAAGAACCTGATGTCCCCACAAGGTATGCGTTGTTTTTGTTGTAACCCAGAGGGACTATCTGGTCAGGAAAACCCTGTATTAAATCCTCTTTTGTAATTAATGGCAACTTATGTAAATCTTCTATTCCGTGAATGTCATCCAGATGTATTCCTGCTTCCTGATATTTACGGCGATAGAGAGGAACGCGATATGCATATCTGAGCGTTCTTATTAAAACTTTATCTTGGTATCTTTTAATTTCATCGGGTTTCTTTTTCCATGCCCTGTCTATATCAGTAAGATATCGTTTTATAATTCTTACTGCAAACAGAGGATTCAGGAAAGGATTCATTTTCTCTCCTACAATGTCTCATAAATTTTATACTTTTCGTTTGGAATCTAAGAGATGCATTTCCTTTAACTATATACGTGGTATACTTGGGGGGGGGTAAAAAATTAAATAGGAATGCCGATGTTATCTCGTGAGTATTTACGTACTGGCAAAATACCCATTTCTGAAAGAAGCCAAGGAATTTGTTAAAAATGAAAAGGTGAGCGCCGAAGAGATACTCCACGACCCGCTCTATGAGAGAGCAAGGGCCATAGGCATCCAAAGAGTTGATGATGCCCTCGAAAAAGGAATAGTGAACGACTACCCACTACTGGGAGAGACAGATGCCCTAATAAATATTTTTTCCTATCCAATAGCCAGGATGATCGTGGCCAGCGTTGAAAGTGACTATTTGAGGAGCAGATATTCGCTGGCAGAAGCAAAGAGAGCATATCTGAATTTAAGAAAAGAGGAGGAAACTTTTGTTGTAAACATTGCAAAAGAATTCGGCATAACTATAACCGACGAACTAAAAATGTATTTCATCGATTATTTAAAAAATGCCCCGACCTGGAGCGATAAATGGAAACTTGTTAATATGCCCCTCCAAAAAGGATTGGTGGAGTTGAAGAAGGGGGAACTGGCAAGACTCCTGCAGGAAAATCTGCGGAATAAAATATACACCGAAGTTATACATCTTCGCCCCTCTCCAGAAGCGAAAAAAGTGTTCGGTGAGGAAGTTATGAAGATAAAAAATATATTGCAGAGAAAAGAAACGGAAGGGAAGGTTGACATAGGAAAAGCAAGCATTTCCAAATTTCCGCCCTGTATGAGGCAAATCCTTGCAGCCGCTCAATCCGGAATAAATGTTCCCCATGTCGGAAGATTTACCCTTGTTACGTTCCTTCATTCCGTAGGTATGGAAATGCATGAAATTCTTCAGATTTTCAGCAAATCCCCAGATTATAATGAAGAAAGAACCCGCTACCAGATTGAACATATAACTGGAAAAGTTTCCGGTACAGAGTATAATACCCCAAGCTGCTCCTCGATAAAGACATGGGGTCTCTGTCCGGTTGAAAAAATGGATGGCCTATGCAGGAGGATAAGCCATCCTCTTGCCTATTATAGAGATAAATGGAGGAAGAAAAAATGAATGATTTTTTGAAGAGAAAATTTCAATCATATTATACCAGCCCTCAAATATCATTCCCAAAAAGATTTTCACGCCGCGAATATGCATTTCTTTTTTTTGGTGGAAAGCAGATGATCAGACACCTATCATTTAAAACGAGAGACGAAATTTTAACTTTTTTGAGAAGAAGGGGGCCATCCCACGTATATTACTCATCAGCATATTACGAAAGGCCTGATGCACCGACCATGCGGGAGAAAGAATGGATGGGTGCAGATCTTATATTTGACTTGGATGCCGATCATCTGCCTGGAGCAGAGAGGATGAGATATGAGGAAATGCTAAGAGCCGTTAAAGATGAACTAAAAAAATTGCTTTCTTTTCTAGTGGATGATTTTGGTTTCGAGGAGGATAACCTTTCATTATACTTCAGCGGGGGAAGAGGCTATCATTGTCATGTGACACATCCGAAAGTTTTTCATCTCAGAAGCCAGGAAAGGCGAGAGATAGTTGACCATATAACGGGAAGAGGGCTGGATTCAAAAAGCATATTTAGAGAGAGGGTAGTGGAAACAAAAAAATATGGAGAAAAAGTAATACCGCTCACTCGCCTTGAAATGCCAAAGCCAGACGAGCCTGGATGGCGGGGAAGAATAAGCAGAACAATTATTGGTATAGTAAAAGAAATTCGAGAAGGAGAAAGAAAGGAAAGCATAGACAAATTGAAATCTTATGGTTTAAGTGCAAACAAAGCGGAACGAGTGATAGATAGTTTATCCGATGCCAGAATAAAAAGGATAGAAGAAGGTTTACTGGACCAGTCCTCGGAGATAAAAAAATTCTTCTTGAGAAGTGCCATAGAAAAATCTGCTGTCTCTCTTTCGACAGGCAGTCCAGACGAGCCTGTAACCGCGGATGTGAAAAGACTCATACGTCTTCCGGGCTCATTGCATGGAAAAACAGGGTTAAAAGTACAGGCAGTGAAAATGGATGAAATAGATGAATTCAATCCACTGAATGATGCTGTCGTGTTCGGGGAAGATTCGATTAAAATAGAAATCACAAAACCGGTAAATATAAAGATGAAGGGAGAAAATTTCAATTTGCCTATTGGAGAAGCGGAAGTTCCAGAATACCTAGCTGTTTTTTTAATCGGTAGAGGAATGGCTACTTTCTAGTACTTTATTCCGAAGTAGCTTCCTGCTGCCGCACATGGCTACAACAATGTATATCGAGTATTCTCCCTCTTTTGCTTCGTGAGGATATTCCGTTGCATCAAAGGGGGTATGTCCGTCTACCATTGCACAATCCTTATATAAGCACGTTTATTTTGAGGTTCAATGCTGGAAGGATTGGGAGATGCCCTGCGAGGCACGCTCAAGAAGATTGCAAACGCCCCTCACGTCGACGCTTCCCTGATTAAAGAAGTCACAAGGGACATTCAGCGTGCCCTCATTCAGGCAGACATGAACGTTGCCCTTGTACTAAAAATTTCTAAGAAAATTGAGAAAAGAGCCCTGGAAGAAAAGCCCCTGCCCGGGATGAGCAACCGCGAGCATGTGATCAGAATAGTTCACGATGAGCTTTCATCAGTGCTGGGAAAGGGAAGAGAACTGCCTCTGAAGAAACAGGTAATTATGATGGTTGGGCTCTACGGACAGGGAAAAACGACGACATGTGGAAAACTTGCAAAATATTTTCAGAAGAAAGGGTTGCGACCGGCGCTCATCGCCGGCGACGTGCACCGCCCTGCCGCATATGACCAGCTGAAACAGACAGCCGATAAAATAAATGTGCCTGTTCATGGTAATGGAAAAGATGCCGTCAAGGTTGTAAAAGAAGGGCTGGAGAAGCTGAAAAAATATGATGTTATCATTGTTGACACCTCGGGCAGACACAGCCTCGAAGACGATTTGATAAAGGAGATGAAAAAAATCTTTAAAGTCTCCAGGCCGGATGAAAAAATCCTGGTCATGGACGCCTCGACGGGGCAGCAGGCAGGTCCCCAGGCAAAAGCTTTCAACGATACCATCGGCATAACCGGCGTTATACTTACAAAAATGGACGGCACCGCCAAAGGAGGAGGAGCAATATCTGCCGTCGCAGAAACAGGGGCACCGATACTGTATGTTGGGGCAGGAGAGCATCTTGATGACCTGGAAAAATTTGATGCCACCCGTTTTCTATCCCGTTTGCTGGGGATGGGGGACATCCAGGGCTTGCTTGAAAAGGCGGAAGAGATTGCAAAACAGAAAGGGAAAGGCAGGTTCGAAAAAAGCGCCCGCCAGATAATGTCCGGCAGGTTTACACTGAAAGAGATGTACGAGCAGATGGAAATGGTGTCCGGCATGGGATCCCTCAGCAAAATAGCGGAGATGCTTCCTGGAGGGCTTGGGCAGAAAATGAAAGGGACAGATATGCACCAGACGCAGGAAAAACTGAAAAAATTCCATACACTCATGGATTCAATGACAGAAAAAGAGATGGAAGAGCCCCACCTCATAAAATCTTCCCGCATGAATAGAATAGCACGGGGGGCAGGACTGGAAGTAAAAGACGTGAAAGAATTACTGAAATATTACAATACGTCAAAGAAAATGATGAAGGGCCTGTCAAATAAAAAGATGCAGCGCCGTTTGATGCAACAGTTGAAGTTTAGTTAAAATGTCAACCGGGAAGGAAATAAGCATTGCAGGCGGTGAGGTAAAAAACATAGCAGTTTCATCTGGATGCACTTTTCCTTACGATTATCCTACCGAAACCAAATTTGGGTAAAGCCAAAATAAAGAAAAGATAAGCCACAATAAGTCCCGAATTTTGGATGACTATTGATACGTGAGCATCTTTTGAGCTTTGTTTTGGTTGTGTAATCCAATGATGGAAATTTTTCTGGACTGCACGCTGAGCGAAAGGTTTATAAAGTATAGTTAATATTATGTTAAGTAAAGTTAACAAAAAGTGAAGTAAAATGGTAAAAAAAGAAGAATTAAGGCAAAACTGGGAAAAGATTAACAGCCAATTGGAAGAGGCAGAAAGATTTTTGAAAGAGGGTAAATTAGATGAGGGTTTGTACTTCATATGGCTTGCAGCCGAGAATATTGTAAATAATCTAAAAGTTGCAATAAATGGCTTCTATTTGAAAGACCATAAAGCTAAAACAGACATACTAAAAGATTATTTTGCTACAGGCGCGCTAAAAAAAGATTATTCTAAAACGTTTGAAAAACTTTCTAAATACAGGATTGTAGCAGAATTTCACCCATATACTTCAATTCCCAAGGATTATATGGAGAAAGATGTATTAAATTTTTTGAGAGAGATTCAAGAACTAAGGAGAGAGGTTGAAAAATTTTTGATTGAAAAGGGCATATTAAAATGATAATAGAAAGAGAATCTGAAATAAAAGTATTGAGAAATTTTTATAATAACCCATTTGACTACTTTTCAATAGCGGAAATAAGTGAAAAAACAAGACTTTCAAGAAACTGGGTTTATAAAATAATAGATAAATTTGAAAGATTCAATATTTTGGACAAATTTGGGAAGAAATATAAACTTGATTTTACTAATTTATTCTGCAAAAGATTAAAGCTTCTGTTTGACTCTGAATATCTATGTTCTTTAAATCAAGAAACAAGAAGGAAAATATTTGACATAACTAATAGAATAATTTTTGAAATACAGCCGATAAGTATTGTGCTCGTTGGCTCGGTCGCCTTAAACAAGCAAAAAAAGGAAAGCGATGTTGATTTTTTTGTAATTAGTAATAAAAAGAGAGAGATCCCTTATTTTGAAAATTGTAATGTAATCTTGCTTAATGAAAGAGAATTTAAAGAAAAATATCTAAAAGGGGATGATTTTGTAATTTCAGCTTTATTATTCGGAAAGATAATTTATGATGAAAATATATTTATAAAATTCTTTGAAAGTCCTCCTCCAATTTTCTCTCAGGAAATTATTCAGGAAAAAATAAAGTATTGTGAAAAATTAGAAGAAAGGGTTTATACTTTATTAAGAATTGATAAAAAAAAGGCAAAAGAAGAATTGCTTTATCTTGCTCTACAGACTGCGAGAATAATTTTGCTTAAAAATAAAATTGCTCCAAAGACAAAATATGATATTGCAGAGCAAGTCAATCAATTTGATAAAAATTTGGCTAAAATAATCAGAGAATTAATCAAAAAGAAAAAATTGAGTAAAGAGGAAATGATAGATCATATCAAAACATGTATGGAAATAGTAAGATAGTATTTGTGCTAAATGAGAGAGAAAACAATAAAATCCTCGAATTTTGGACGACTGTTGATACGTAAGCGTTCTTTAGGTTTTGTTTCGATGGATAAAAAGTCACACATCGAAAATTTTAAAATAAAAATTGCATTATAATTTTGAGATAAAACATGCGAGCAAAAAAATTAGCCATGCTTTTTTTATTGGCTGTTAGTTTGGTAACGGCGTCTATTCTCATTACTGGAATGAAGGAGTTGGAAATAATGGAAGCAAAAGCATCGCCAGATGGAGGAAATACCTTTTATGTTGGTGGCTCTGGACCAAATAATTACAGCAAAATTCAGGATGCAATAGATAATGCACAAGATGGAGATACAATTTTTGTCTACAGTGGAACGTATTATGAAAATGTAGTTGTTGACAAAAGAATAAATCTAATGGGGGAAGATAGAGATACAACAATCATTGATGGTGATTATAATGATAATTGCATTTTTATATCCGCTAACAATGTTTGTATCAACAGATTTATGATACGAAACAGTACCAATGGCATATATGCAAAGTCATCATCCAATATAATCATTAGTGCCAATATTATTGAAAATTGTTTCCAAACCCGGCGTTCTGGCATTAGGATAGTATCCAGTAGTGCGGCAATATATAACAACATAATAAGAAATAATTATAGAGGCATATTTATCCAGTCTAACTCTAATGCTACATGCTATAATAATACTGTAGTATACAATAGAGGTGATTGGCCTGGTGATACGGAAACAGGTAATGGTATCTATGTCGAAAATTCAGTGGCGAAAATATACGATAATAACATATCCTACAATAGGCCTCATGCTACCCTAATAAAATATAAATCACCTGTTGAAATCTATAATAACATAATGGATAGCAATTATGAGGATGCAGTTGATTACGAACACTGTACAAATGGTGGCGTTGTGCACAATAATACTATAACTAATAGTCCTGCTACGGGAATATTGGTAGAGTATGATTCGTGGAATTCTTATATTACACTGAGAGATAACTTCATCTCCAATTGCGGTACTGACAGTGGTTGGGGGAGTGGTATCGCATTGCAGGATTGCACTGAGGTATTCGTCATAAACAACACCGTGACAAACTGTAGAGAAGCAGGTGTTGATCTGTGGAGAGTCTTCGATATAGCGGTTACCAATAACGAATTGACCAATAACGCCCAAGGAATTTATTTAAGGAACTCAAACAATAGCACGGTAACTGGAAACATTGCCTACTCAAATGATATATATGGTATTCAGATAGATGTTTCAAACAACAATATTTTAATAAACAACAGAGTAGCTTCGAATAACCATGGGATACATATCACAGAGTCTTCAAAGTACAACCAGGTTATAAATTGTACAGTTTACAACAATTCTGGGAATGGCATCCGTATTAGGGCTGGATCTGATAACAATATCATCTATCGCAACGACTTTGTAGATAATACTCAAAATGCCTATGATGAATGTAATAACACTTGGGACAATGGTTATCCATCTGGCGGAAACTATTGGTCAGATTTTGATGAACCAAATGAGGGTGCATATGACAACGATATTGACGGAATAGTAGATGTTCCTTACAACATTCCTGGTGGAAACAATCGGGATAGATACCCCCTGATGAATCCTCTTACATTTGATAATACTCCCCCTAGTGTAGAAATTCTTTGCCCTCAAAATTATCTCTATATCTTTGATAGAAAAATAATACCAATTAGAAATACAATAATTGTTTGCAAAATAACTATTGTAGTAGATGCTAGTGATGAAACATCTGGAATGACAAGGGTTGAGTTCTATGTTGACGATGAATTGGAAGAGACAATAGTAGAAGAGCCTTATCAATGGCTTTGGGATGAAGTAATATTTGGGAGGCATACGATAAAAATCATTGCTTATGACAAAGCAGGTAATGAAGCGACAGACGAGCAAGAAATCTGGATTTTTAACATCTAAGCTTGTTACTTCAATCCGAACTCTTCCAGTTTCATTCTCTTCTTTTCTCTGTCAAGGAAGTGATATACCGTCGAGTGGTTGGAACCGTTTAAGAGCATCTCAACGGCCCTGCTGGCAACATCCATGCCTTCTATTTTGCCTATTATGCCAATGGTTGTTCCGTAAACCGAAAGCTTTACCCCGGTTGCGTTCTCTATTGCCGCCCTTGTTTTTCCCTCTTTTCCTATTATACGTCCCGCAATGCGGTGCACGTTTTTGACTTTTTTTCCAACAAAATTCCTCATGTCCAGCAGCTCAAAGTAATAATTTTCATCGAAAAGCAGCATGGCACGATTGGGGGAAAAACCACGGCCTATGGCCTTTACGACATTCTGTGAATCGAGTTCCACAACGGCATTCTCACCTGTTATACTAACATCACCACTTTTCGAATCTATATCCAATTTCACGCCATGTCCTTCAATCTTCTTTTTCACTTCCCCATTTTTTCCTACGAGTACTGCCACCCTTTCAACAGGTAC
This sequence comes from Candidatus Thermoplasmatota archaeon, assembly GCA_034660695.1. Classification (NCBI taxonomy): domain Archaea; kingdom Methanobacteriati; phylum Thermoplasmatota; species Thermoplasmatota archaeon. The sequence goes on from JAYEJS010000018.1 coordinate 12,694, forward strand.
CTTCACAAATCTCATGTTTTCTCCCCCAAAATTTGTTTGAGTATATTGTTCTTATCAATATCAAAAAATTTTCTGAAAAATTTCACAATATTGGTTACGTCCCTCTCAAGAAATAGCCCCGCCATCGGATTTTTGGTCGTTACTGCCTGCCCAACGTCTATAATAACCGGCTCTTTATGGAATAGGATATTATATTCCGAAAGGTCAGCATGAACAAGATGGGCTTTTTTGTACATCAAAGAAATGTTTTTTATCACATCATTGAAAACTTCCTCCGGCTTTTCTATTTTCGCATTCTTGAGCAACGGTGCAGGCGTCTCCTCGGTTCCAATATATTCCATAACGATGACATTGCCCTCATTTACAATAGGCTCGGGCACCCGTACGCCTGCCTGGCTGAGGCGTGAGAGATTGGTAAATTCTTTTTGAGACCACGCATAAATTATGCTCCTCCTGTTTTTCTTCATGTTCGAAAGCCTGCCGTACTGGAGATATTTTGATATGTTTCTGAAGGTTGCAGTATTTATGCGGTAAATTTTCACGGCAATTAGCCCCTTTTTGCTTTTCCCCCTGAAAACGTTTCCCTCCTTGCCGGTAGATATTGGGAAATCTATTAACTCTATTTCGCCCCTTGACATCAACTTCCATAATGATTCGAGCGCTGACTTATCAAAAACCTCTCCTTCTGTCCTGCCCGACAAAAAATCCTCAAAATCAGCTTTCCATTTCATCTTAGAATATGTTTATACTGTCAGGTATCTTATGCCTTCTTGCTAGGTTAGCTGCCTGGGTTGGAGTATAACGGTAAAGAATGTCGGCCTTATCCTCCTGGAAGTCCCACGGCCTGACGATAAGCAAATTCCCGTTTCTTATCCATTTTCTTTTTTTTATGCGGCCACGTATGCGCCCCATTCTGGATTTGCCATCCTCGCATATGACCTTTACCCTGCTGCCGCCCATCAACTGGTCTGCAACTGCGAACATCTCGCCATTACTCTGCCTCGGAAGTCTTATCCTGACGTACTCGTTTTCATCATCTTCCAAATTATCAATGCTTAAAAGAAGGTTTCATATATGTAATTATCGGAATGTTACAGATTTACTGATTTTTCATCTGTATAAATCATATTTCTGAAATAAAGTGCATCCAATATTTTGCACATGTCAAGTTAACTACTCCGGGCTGAAGCCCGAAGCGTATCACATGGGACTGGCAAAATCAATGAGTGTCATTTGACTTTCTGTTCTGATGCTCTGATAATAATCATAATCAACATTCGTCCAATGCTTT
>JAYEJS010000019.1 GCA_034660695.1 Candidatus Thermoplasmatota archaeon
TATGTGGACTTTATCAAATGAAAGGTTGTTGTTCTCCTTTCTAAACACAACACAAATAACTTTTTTCACATTGCTTAATTTAGATTTTTCTACAAGAATAGTCTCATCACTTAACGATTCATCATTGATAACGAACTCTCCTAGGTTCTTAACAGCATTTAACATTTTTCATCTCTCTGCATGCAGTTCCATTATCCATCCAAACATCATGATAAATTGGAATCTCAACTTTCATTTTTAACCTCGAATACTGTTGTTATTGTTGTCACTACCCTTAACGCATTTGCATTTAAAATCTTTTACCATGATTTCTCTGCTTTCAATTCTTCCATTCCATTCCCATCCAACATTAGCAGCTTCCTCTATTGCGCAATAATGTGGTCATCCAAATTCTCCCAGACTCTTATTCAATATCCTCTTCAATCCTTCCATGACTTCCATCGGTATTACCACAACTTTATCCATTCTCCTCGAATTTCCGATTCCCAGTAACGCGCGCAGGCGGAGATGTCCAATTGGTGAAGAAGGCGGTTTTTCATCCCACCACCAGCTATCTTTTTCTTCTCCACCAAATTCTCGTGCTAATCTCTCATAGCTAACCCAGCCTCCATTTCCGTATACCAAATGAAGGATTTTTTGAGAATCGGCGGATAAGTTGTTGATAATCTCTTTCAGTTTGGCTGCATCTGATATCATATCGGAGATGGCCGACACCTTTTCCTTCTTAACCTGTTCAACTGGGATGCCCAACGCCCTACAAATGCCATCAATCCACTGGATCGGATATTTATTGAGCAGAGTCGTCACTTTTATATTCAAAGATATTGGGATTGAATCATATTTTTCTTTCATCGATTTATCATAAAGATACATTAGTTCATCAGGGGTTGGCATACCCATGCCGTGCAATAATTGATCGAGATCTTCTTCGGATTCAGAAGGATACAACCAATCTCTTATGAAATCTAGATAACCGCGGGGACCAAAATCATGGTGGTTTCTAACGCTATCTAGAACGTAGTGGAGGCAAGCCTTTATTTCACCCAACTCTCGATCATGAACCTTCAAATTTTTCTGGATTTTCCATTCAATGCTCCTTTTACCATATTCCTTCCACGGGTCTTCAATGAGATTTTTCAAGGAATGCATCACGTCCACATCTTCTATCTCGCTTTCATCATCGCGTGAAACGATAGCGCTTTCAATAGCAAAAAGCACATCCCTATATTCTTTTTCATTGCCTATAATTTTATTTACCTCACCACTAGCCCATCCTATTCCAGTTTCTCCTTCCTTTCCTGTTGCATTCTTTTTCATCTTCTCCCTCCATCATCCATCCACATCATGATAAATTGGGATCATAATTTTCATCGCATCATTTATTTTTTCCGTCCTCTCCTTTTTCTCCTTTCGGGTAGATAGCATCCCGCCGAGCAGTCGAAAGCATCTTCGGCCGTCACTTCAAAAGTGCCTCGCGATCCTACACACGGTGCGTATCTTTCATCACTGTACTTATAGAAGGCAAATCTCCAACTATCAGGATTACCAAGCCATTCCAGACGGCAGAGATGCGTTGGCCTTCCTGGCGCATCTGGATCTATCGCATCGATATAGGCAAAGCGCCCCCGAAAGCGAATTCTGATCATCGTATTCCATTCTTCTTTAGCATAATTGCGCAGCCTCTCTTCAAGGCGCTCGCGCTCTTTTTCTGGAATATCCTTATACTGCCTTACCCAAACCTTTTTACTCATCATTATCACCAATAAAACATGATTCCCAAATGCCATCACTTAAGCAATCTATTAATTTCGTCAACATCAAAATGCTCTGGGTCAAAGTCTTCTCCCAGCCATTCCACAATTCTTTCCTCATATTCAGGATGATTTTTATCTTTCCGTATTTCCATAAGTTCCTGGTACCCCCATACACCACCGCAGTCTTCTGGAGGGCATGCCCTCTTCCCAGCAATACAAACAGGATACTTTTGAGAATCGTCTTTTTCTAGAATTTTCTCAACTCTAATTGCGTGCTCCCATTTATCACCAAAGTCGTATAGATAATAAAATCTTTGTTTTTCTGTCTTTATAAAATCGTTCAACCTCGTTTTAGTTGCAGGTTTAGTTTTTTTGGCTTTGGGCCTGAAAGCGATCCACACGGCATCAACAAAAAAACCTTTGCTAGATGCTTCTATACGGGTATCATCAACTTCAAACTCATACAAATGATAATTCTCCCAGCCCATCACGATCTGGATAATTCCATGCAATTCATGAAAACTAATGGAATCTTCCACCAAAAATCTTCTCCATATGGCCGGCTTTATGCCATTTAACCCAATTTTTAACTGCAATATTTTCATTTTTCACCCCTCTCGGGTAATCTTTTTCACCAGCTCAACATCTATATTTGCAGGAAGCTTCCCACTCTGGAGCGTCTCTACTCGCCTAAGCGAAAGGTGCGCCGCGGGAATTCCATCCATTTTCCCGCTGTTTCCTACGGGTTTGGCTTCTTTCTGCTGAACTGAAAACGCAATTCCTTTAAAATCTTTATCCCTTCCTTAGTCTCTACGAATAAGCTCCATTTTGTAACCTAATTGTTTCTCCTCGGGTGACGAGAAGAAACAATCTATTCCTCTAAAATTTTCAGATGGAGGAAAACGAGGGATGGAAAACAGAGTTTTCGGG
>JAYEJS010000020.1 GCA_034660695.1 Candidatus Thermoplasmatota archaeon
AAATAAAAAAGTGGGAAGGCGTATTCAAAATTTTGTTGAATCCTGCAGATCATTTCTCAAATCATTTTTCCGGTCTGCTTATGGCTTTTTTCATTTTTTGACTACTTTTTCAAAGCATTCGAATATCGCGAATCAGTAACGCTTAAATATCGGAAACAGGATTAATTATTTATAGGGAAGGCAGGAAGATGAGGGATGTTGTTGGTAAAGCTCACTTCTTATTGTGTGGATTAACAGTATGTATGTTGTTATTTAGTATGATTATATTTGAAAATTATGGAAATTCTTCACAGAATTTGCAATCTGGTGAGTGGATTCCATCTAAAAATACTTCGTTTTCTGGTGGTCTTGGAGAAGCAGTAGTTGGTACAGGGGATTATATTTATGTCATGAGGAGTTATAGTAGTGGTTCTTCTGTTTTTTGGAGGTATCCCATAAACAATGATTGGGAAAAAGTTAAACAGTGGAGCGATTTAGTTGAAAGTGATTTACCGAGACCTAAGAGCGGAACAGCTCTCGCTTGGGATCACAACGACTATATTTACGTTATGTTTGGAAGCGCAGGAAGTGATATTAACAGGGAATACTTTTATCGCTACAACATTACAAATAATAGTTGGAAAAGATTAACAGACACTCCCCATACACAGGGAGCTGGAGATGCCATAACGTGGTGTGGGTATGATGGTTACGTTTATGCAATAATGGGCAGTAATTGGTCTAATCACGATGGGGCGATTTTTGCTAAGTATAATCCTAATACCAATATGTGGGGGAACATAGCCCTAAACCCCAATTGGGGAGATGTTACTGACGACGGAGTTTCTTTAGTATGGACAGGGGGAGAATACTTGTATGCTCTACATGGAGAATACGAAGAAACTATTCCAAACGGTGATTTTGCTAGATACCATATTCCCGCACAAACCTGGGAAGATTTAACCTCAATGCCTGAAGTTAACTATGGTGGAGTTGGGGATGGTGCCTCTTTACTTTGGATAGGGAATTGGTTGGATGAATATGAGAATTGCATTTTTGCTTTAGGCGGGGGCGGCTGTTATCCAGAGAATCCTGGCTATAATTTCTATTGCTATTATATTAACAACGATACATGGGAACCATTGGAAGATATCCCATATCCAGTAGGTTGTTGGGTTGGAAATAGATTGGGATTTGCAAATGGACATATCTATTACTGGCAAGGAGCACCATCTACATGGGAAGGGGAAGGAAATAGATTTTGTATGTATAAATTTTCAAACACCCCACCCATTGCAGACTTTACATACTCTCCATCATCTCCAACTACTCAAAATATAATTCATTTCACAGATTTATCAAGTGATGAAGATGGAAGCATTGTCTCGTGGTATTGGGAGTTTGGTGATGGGACAACATCAAGCTTGCAAAATCCACAGCATCAATACGAAGATGATAGAACATATTGCGTAAATCTCACAGTCTGGGATAATGATTTTGCAACTAATACAACATCAAAGCAGATAACTATACTTAAAAGCCAATACACTCTCACAACATCCGTTAATCCATCTGGAAGCGGGTATGTTACTTTGAATCCATCTGGTGGAACATATGATGAAGGAACTGTTGCGACTGTAAACGCTCATGCAAACAGTGGCTATGAATTTGATCATTGGTCTGGAGCTAAAACTGGAAGCATCAATCCTGTCCAAATCACAATGGATAGTGATAAAAGCATAACTGCTCATTTTGTTGCAAGTATTCCACCAGATCAACCTCCAACTGTCACAATAACCCATCCATCTAATAATGCAACCGTTTCTGGAACCGTAAGCATTGTAGGAACGGCAAGCGACGATATTTCTGTTGAAAAAGTGGAAATAAAAATAGACAGTGGAAACTGGATAACTACTACTGGAAATATATCATGGGGTTATTCATGGGATACCACCACTATTGCAAATGGAAATCATACCATATATGCAAGAAGTTATGATGGCGAGCTTTACTCAAATATTTCGTTTATAACGGTAAATATTTTTAACAACCATAAGCCAACAGTGGATATAATCTTTCCATCAGATGGGACAGAGGTAAAGAAAACATTTACTATTCACGGAATTGCAGATGATGTTGATGGAAATGAAACAATCCAAAAAGTAGAGATAAAAATTGGCGATGGAAACTGGACGGTCGTCAACGGAATAACAGCATGGAACCACACATGGAATACGACAAACGTTACAAATGGTGATTATGTTATACAGGTAAAGGCATATGATGGGTATGAATATTCAGGTATTGATTCAATAACGGTGAAAGTGAATAATAAAAAAGGTGATGGTACTCCTGGCTTTGAAATGATTGCTTTGATTGCTGCTTTGGCTGCTGTGCTGTTATTGAGGAAGAGGGAGCGCAGAAAATCCTAATCTTTACCTCTTGTACCCTATCTTTCTCAAGAATTCATTCCTTTCTTTTATGTCGTCTTCGCTTTCCACACCTTTTGGTATGTATCCGTCAATAACTCCTATTATTGCTCTTCCCTTTTCATTTTCTATGTTACTTTCAGCAATCAGAACTTTTACGGGATTTGCCGTTGCACAGTAGATACTGCAAACTTCTGGAACATTTTTGATGGCATTGAGCACATTAACAGGATAGCAATCTTCCATTAAAATTATGAATGAATGGCCCGCGCCTATGCTCGTCGCATTATTTATAGCCAATTTTTTCAACCCCTCGTCGTTTCCATCTGCCCTTACCAGGCATGGCCCTGAAGCTTCGCAGAAAGCAATACCAAATTTTGCATTCGGGACATTTATCATTGCTTCGTACAAATCCTCAACGCTTTTTATAAAATGAGTTTGCCCGAGAATAAAATTCATATCCTCCGGTTTTTCAATTTCCACTTCCTTTATTTCCATTTTATCACCATAAATGTATCTCTTTCAGGTTTTTAAAAGCGACGAAATCATGGTAGGTATTCTTCCATAATCTTTACAACCTCCCTGCTTGTTCCCGCATTTCTGTATCTCTCCAACGGTTCTCTATTCAATTCCAAAAAATGCGGCCCCCACTTAAATTTATTCATTAGCTCATTAGCTCCTTCAACGTCGTCCAATATGTAGAGGGCGGCAGCAAAAGCCTCGGCTGTTGATAGCTTGGCCGCCTTCCCATAATTTACGGGATTTGCCGCAAGCAGGAAAGGCAGTGCCCTGCTCATCATTTTTTTTCCAACTTTAAAGAATACCTCATCAGCCTTTTTCCATGAACAATCGATTGCAACGATGTCTTTAACACGGCTATCTTCCCTCGACAAGGCCTTTTCTGCTTCTGGGTTTAGCAAAACTGCATGTTGTGGCAATCTGTTCATTCTTTTTACTATTTTTACCAAGCTAAATTTTGCAAGCTTTTTTGCTGTGCATCTTTTTGGGTCATCTTGGGCAAGGTGGTAAACAACAAGGTTGTATCTCTTTTTCACGTTTTTTTTAATGGGCATGGCTTTATTAATCCTGCGAATCGTGCTTAAATATCCCCTAGAATTGGTAACGTAAAGAATTTTACTGCCGAGATGCGGATGTGTATTAAGAGAAAAAATTGACTAAGTTATCACATATCTGGGTAGATGTTGCAAATTTCGGGAACGTCATTGGACGAAAAAGTTTTAGTTATCGCAAATATTACAAAAAGGGATAACATGGGAAGTGTGTTTGTATTTAAAGTGGCTTTGAAGCATCGAAAGGGGATCTGGCGTCGTATCGAGATTAGAGGCAGCCAGATGCTTAAGGATTTTGATCAAATCATTCGTGAAACATTCAAGCATGATACAATGGATCATTTGGGCGAATTCTTTAGAGAACAGTGGCCACACGGGGGATTTGGAGAAATTGATCCTTTTGGGGGAGGGAATGGAGCCAGAAAACGAATAGAGCAACTCGGTTTAACTGAGGGCGATAAGCTGGGATACATTTATGACTTTGGTGACAATATCCAGCATATTGTTACTTTAGAAAAGGTTACAGAACCAGAAAGCGGAGTTGAATATCCTCGCATCGTTTCCCAAAACGATCCTAAATATCGCTACTGCGAGACATGCAAAAAGCGAGGAAAGAAGACAATTGCTACTTGGATTTGTATCACATGTTCAAATGAGAAGGGAAGAGAAGTGCTTTTATGTGAAGATTGCGTGAGTAAAGAGCACGATGACCACTATGCCGAGGAGATGGTTTACTGATATATCTTGAGAAAAATCCATTGAAGGGAGTTCTGGCGGTACAGTCCTGTAATCCATATTAAAGTTGTAAGATGGCAAAATCGTGCAATTTTGGCAACCGTTAGCTATACCTCATATCCCATCTCTGCAAGCTTTTCCGGCAGATATTTATCTGTTACGTAATCCAGGCCGTACTTCGCTAAAGCCTGCTGTTCCGACTTCTTTTTCATTTTAAGCTGCAGTTTTATCTCGCTCTCCCAGAAATCATCGCGGAAACGGGGATCGGAAAGTTCCGCCTTCAGGGCGGATACGTCTTCATTCGTAAGGTCATCTGTTGGCAGTTCGTAGTTAAGAATGTCTGATGGTGTTATCCCTAAAAATTCTGCAGAAGGTGTTGCAAGGTATTCTGAAATGTGTGCGGTTTTTATTGCCCCGTATGCAACCGAGGCAAATATGCGATATGACCATGGATCACCATCTGTAAATACGATAATGGGCAGCTTTTTTTCTTCATTGAGCCTTTTTATGAATCTTCTTGTTGAGCGTGCCGGTTGTCCCTTGAGATGGACGAGTATGGTGTTTTTGTTCTCATCAAACCCGTTTTCTACAAGTCGGTCAAACATACCGCCAGTTTCCACAGCCATTACAATTTTGGCGTTCGTTCCTTTGATCTTTAATTTTTCTTTTTCCACGTTATAAGGTATGGAGTAGCCGCTGTCACCAACATCATCCTGGCAATGTATTATCCTTTTTTCTCCCTTTCTGGTTATTTCTTCTATTACCAGATCGCCCATCACTCTTGCTCCGTCCTCCTCCGGCCTAAGACTCATGTCCTCTCTCAGTTTCTTTGTAAGTATTTCTAGGTCTTCTGCAAGTCGGTCGGAATCGCCCTGTGAAGAAAATTTTCCTTCGCCCCATCCTTCCGATATGTAGTACAGTTCTCTCAGAGTTGATGACTTATTTTGTTCTATCATCTTTTTAATAAAATCTATGGTATAAGTGGTTCTAAGAAGCATGTACGCCCCTGATAAAGATACGACAGAGCGGGTGGACATGTTATTTCCATATTTCCATACCCTGTATTTTCCATCAAATGCGATATTGGATTTTGTCCTTGAGGGAACTTTAAGCTCTGGTATCCTCGAGTTGTTAAAATCCTCATATATTTCCTCGGCTATTTTCATCATTTCTTTTACAGCAGCCTTCTTGCGTTCTGCCATCGTCATTTTAACTTCCCTCCCATTTCTCGGCACCTATTACATTCACGGGATTAATTCCCTTTACATACAAACTATTTTCATCAAAATCTCCTTTTTCCATACCCAATATCTGGAAAGATAACTCTCTCCTCTCCGCAGGCTTTATCCCGTCTATTTTCCACATTATGTACTCCTTATTTACTTCACTTACTTCGGGTTTTATTTCCCCAATTTTTCCTTCATCGGGAATGGCGGCATACAACTCAAAACTCTGCATTTTATTTTTGTAATTTGTAATCGAGATGGTACTGATTATTCTGCCATCCATGTACTGAACTTCATCGTCAATCCAGACGATATTCATTATTTTTATTATGACATCATCTATGGAAGGAACTGGTTTTCCAAGCATCTCTGAGGATTTCTTTGCAATTTCAGGCAAAATTTTGGAAATGAGCGTAAATTTATTCTTTATTTTCACCTTTTTCTCTTTCTTCGAGAGATGGCTTTTCATCTTTCTGGCACATTGTTGCAGCGATAGTTTTATCTCTTTCTCTATTTCTTCGACATGGGCAATTGCTTCCTTTGATTCCGACGTGAAAGGAATGTTTACTGATGAAACGTGAACCAGTATTATCGCTGGGCCGAATGGAATGCCTTTTCCCCCTCTCTGCTGAAGCCCGTACCTGCGCCACTCCATATTTTTTATTCCTTTCGTTATAACGCAGTCCCCCTCCTGGTACAGTAAGGGAACTCTGTTTGCAAATCGCAGAATTTCCACTCTCTCTTCCGATGGCAGGTTGCCGCCATAGACAATGCCCGTCTCGACCAGGAATGGAATGCCGGAATGCACGTCTGGATTTCTCTTATCCGTTGAAATGAATTCGGGCGATATCGCTTCCATCTCTTTTCTCAATCCTCTCTTTATCAAAATCTCTCCAATCGGGGATAGGCAGTCCGTTGGGGGTGCCATCAATTTTACTTTTTTGAAAGCGTTAACTACTTTTCTCGCATCTTCTAGGGAAAGGTTATTGGGATTAAGAGAAGGGCTGAGGCCTGCTAACCCGACAATTTTTTTTGCTTTCTGAAGGCTGACGGAGGAAAATTCATTTGAAAAGAAGGAGGTGAGTTTTCTTGCTTTTGTCTCTTTGGCCATTTTTATGAATGTCCCGAGCTCTATCCCATACGGGTGGGGTTTTATTTCTCTTGGCTGCGGCGGTAATTTATCTGTCACTCTTTCGAAAACAGTTCTATTGCCATTGGGTTCAACGAACGTTATTTTGGCATGGGGGTTCACTATGGCCGTACTCCTTATATATTCATAAACAGACTGCTTTCTGTTCCTTACATACGTTCCCTGTATTGCCATTTCTATTCTTGTCCCACTGCTTTTTTCCCAGTGCATCATATCATTGTATACCGTTTCGGGTCTGTTCGTTTTTGTATCAATAAGAAGACTGCACCGATGCGCCGGAAAACCGTCCCCGATTTTTGATATTACAACAGTTGGCTTGCCAGTAGTCAGTTGCGAATAAAGGACAGCAGCGGATATTCCTATGCCTTGCTGTCCTCTCGACTGTTTGAGTGAATGAAAGCGGGAGCCGTAGAGAAGGCGGGCAAAAACATGGGGTATCTGCTTTTTTACTATCCCCGGGCCGTTATCCTCAACGATTATAAGGTACTCGTTATTTTCAATCTCTCTTATCTCAACAAAGATATCGGGCAATATGCCCGCCTCCTCGCAAGCATCTAGTGAGTTATCAACCGCTTCCTTTACTGAAGTTATCAAAGCCCTGGTCGACGTATCAAAGCCCAGTATCTGTTTGTTGCGTTCAAAAAATTCTGCTATAGATATCTTCCTTTGCTTTTTGGCGAGTCCCTCTGCTATAGAATGCATCCGCTGATATAACCATATGTTTTATAAAATCTTTACTACTCTGTCAATCCTTCAGGGGGTTTAAGTTTGCTGAACGCATAAGACGCTTTTTCCATATAATCCCTGTTATTTCTGAACCACTCTTCCCAGCTCTCAAGTTTTTCTTTTGTTTCCTTCAGCTCTTTATCCAAATCTTCATATACCTTGTAAAGTTTTGCCAGCCTTTCCTGTTCTTTTTTATAGAGTTCTTCCATTTCATCATATTTTTTCTTGTATTCTACATAATTCTTTAGCGGTTTCAGTTCCTCCACTCTCCTCCTCAAATTCTCTGCTTCTTTTTTGTATGGCAAGTACTTACTCAAATTTTCAACTTCTTTTTCTAACTCCATTTTCGCCGCTTTTTCTCTCTCCAGTTCTATCTGCAATTTTTCCTTATTAGACTTATATTCCTTCAATTCCTCTTCAAGTCTCTCAACTTTTTCTCTGTCTTCTTCAAGTTCTTTCAACGTTTTTACCTTTTTCTTTAAATTCTCAATTACATTTTCCTGCTCTGATAACTTACTTTTCAACTCCCCTGCCTCTTTTTTTTCTTTTGATATATCATCTTCCTGTTTTTTGTAGGCATCCCACAATTTTTCAAGGCGTGCCCGTTCCATCTCCATCTCCTTTCTGTATTTTTCCATATCGCGAAAGGCGGTTATAGCCCTCTCATCTGCTTCTCTTGATATCTTTTCCATTGAATCCAGCATTTGGAAAAGCCGCTCTATCCTATCTATATCAATTAATTCCCTGAGCCTTTTAAAAACCTCTTTCTCTTTGTAAGAACTCTGAGCAATGGAATCGATTTCTGATAAAATCTCTTCAAAATTACTTTTCATCTTCTCTACATCCCTACTATGAATAATGCTTGCTTCAGTCATTTTATCAGTCACCTAAAGAATGATATTCTGCATATTTAAATCTTCCTTAGCCACTTTCTCTTATATACCTCTTTAAGCCCCTTTCTGCCCATCAGATACGGCCGAATTGCCTTTATTGTATAAATATAGATGAATGCTGAATAAATTATCGCTATTATCACTACATATCCAGACGATCTGAAAAAAATAATGGGCCAGACTGCAAGCCCCATTAAGGAAACGATGGCAAGGTATTTCATTCTTTGTTTTCTTTTAATGCCCACTCCTATCCACGTGCCGGTGGAGCAGCTTAAAAATAAAATTGATATCGCAAGTACAGCCACGTAAAATCCCTGCATCGAAAATAGAGACGGCACGTTTCTCATCAATACTGCTCCAGATGGCGAGGCAAAGCCAAGACCGATTGAGGCACCATACAATATAATGCCCTCCTCATGCTGGAACTTGGGCAGGTTAAGAACAACCAGTTTGGTGAGGTTTTCAAAAAAGGCGAAGATGAAAGAAACGATGAGGATAACGTCTATTGCCTGCAGCATTACATCATACTCAAAAATAGTGAGAAACCATATTTCCATAAAGTATACCAATGTCCCTATCGCTATTCCCCCAATGAATGTGAGGAAGATGTACGAGCCTTTGAATTTGTTTTCATATCCCCCGAGCGTGAAGTAAAGGATGAAAAGTGCAGGTATTATTCCAATCGGCAGTAAAGCCGAGCCGATATCCATGGTGTGGTAACATGCAATATTATTTAGTAATTTTTGGTGATTGCTTAATAATAAATATAAATAATACAAAATATATTACCCTATACGATGCATGATAAGGAATTGATAAAAGATTTGCAGAGAAAAGCTCTGCGCATAAGAAAATATGTTATTGATTCTGTTTATAGGGCTGGCTCAGGCCATCCGGGCGGGAGTTTATCAATAGCGGATATATTATCATGTCTCTATTTCCACGAGATGAGGCATGATCCAAAAAATCCCGGATGGCCTGATAGGGACAGGCTTGTTTTATCTAAAGGTCATGCCTCGCCAGCCCTATATGCTGCCCTTGCCATGGCAGGATACTTTCCTGTCAGCGAGTTAAAAAATTTGCGTAAGACCGGGCATTTTTTGCAGGGCCATCCTTGCATGAGAAAAGTTCCGGGAGTTGACATGTCCACAGGCTCATTAGGCCAGGGACTCAGCGTAGGAATAGGCATGGCGCTCGCGGGAAAACTGGATAAGAAAGATTATAGGGTTTTTGTGATAATGGGGGATGGGGAAATAGATGAAGGACAGGTATGGGAGGCTGCCGCATCTGCATCCCATCATTCTCTGGATAATATCATAGTTATTCTCGATAGAAACGGGTTACAAATAGATGGGCATACGGAGGAAATACTCAATCTGGAACCCATTCAGTGGAGGTGGAGATCTTTTGGATGGGACGTGATAGAAATAGATGGGCACGATATCGATGAAATTCTTAATGCACTTCACGAAGCAGATAAAAATGATAAACCAACACTTATAATCGCATGTACTATAAAGGGTAAGGGTGTTTCATTTATGGAAGGGACTTTATCCTTTCACGGGAAGCCGCCGTCTGATGATCAGTATGTAAAGGCTATGAGTGAACTTGGACAGGTAGAGGAGGAGTTAAATGGTTGATGCTAAAATTACGGATAAGATGAGAAATTTAAGGGATGGCTACAGCTCTGCATTGATAAAACTTGGATACGCTAATGAAAATGTTGTTGTTCTGGATGCAGACCTTGCTCTCTCAACAAAGACAAAGCGTTTCGGTACAATTTTTCCGGAAAGATTCTTTGACTGTGGCATATCGGAAGCAAATATGATGGGTATGGCTGCTGGCCTTGCTACCTGCGGGAAAATATCATTTGCATCATCATTTGCGGTATTTGCAACGGGAAGGTGTTACGACCAGATAAGGCAGTCCATAGCATATCCGGAATTGAACGTAAAAATTGTTGCGACACATGCAGGCATATCTGTTGGCGGCGACGGAGCAAGCCATCAAATGCTGGAAGATATAGCATTGATGCGCGCCCTGCCAAACATGCGCGTGATTGCCCCAGCAGATGCAGTAGAGGTGGAAGATGTCATACCTGCCATTGCAGCTGAGCCAGGACCATTTTATGTAAGGATGGGGAGGGCAGACACTCCCATAATTTTCAGAAGGCATATGAAATTCAGGGTGGGGAAAGCAAAATTGTTGAGGGGAGGAAATGATATCACCATAATATCGACTGGAACGATGACAGCCGAGGCTTTGAAAGCGTATGAATTGCTGAGGAAAGACGGTGTTGAGGCGAGAGTAATTCATATGCCCACTGTAAAACCCGTAGATAAAAGGGAGGTAATGAAGGCAGCTAAGGATACTGGTTGCATAATTACATGCGAGGAACATTCGGTAATTGGGGGGCTGGGGGGAGCTGTTGCAAGGGCTATGGGAGATAACCCCGTTCCAATGAAAAGAATAGGCATTCATGATGTATTCGGTGAATCGGGAGATGCATGGGAACTCATGGAAAAGTATGGCTTAACGGCAGAAAATATAGCAAAAACAGCAAAGAAGTTGATAAAGGAGAGAAAATGAAAATATTTATCGATACAGCAGACCTGAACGAGATAAAAGAGGCGTATTCATGGGGAATCGTTGATGGTGTAACGACCAATCCTTCCCTTATAAAAAAGGCGGTTGGTAAACTGAAGGGCAAAGGAAAGGCTGTTACGATGGAGGAATACATCAAAGAAATATGCCTTGCCGTCGACGGGCCTGTAAGCCTGGAAGTTAAGGGAACAGAGGCTAAAGGAATTATAAAAGAGGCTGAATTATTATATGAAAAATTTAACCCGGTAAATAACAACGTTGTCATCAAAGTGCCGGTCAATACCGCCATGGATAGGCAAGACGAAAACTTTGAGGGGGTAAAGGCGATAAAATGGCTTGAGAGCAGGAGAATTCCAACGAATGCAACCCTTGTAATGACGGCTGAACAGGCATTGATGGCAGCTAAAGCCGGAGCAAGTTATGCAAGCCCTTTTTTGGGAAGAGTAGACGATTATATAAGAAAAAATATGGGTATTGAATTTGAAAAAGGGGATTATCATAACGCCGCCATCATAAAAAAAATCGAGGAAAGAAGAATAGGCGAAAAGATGAAAAGCGGTACATCACAACTGTATCGAAAATTAAGCAGCCTTGAATGTAATGACAGGGGCATGTACAGCGGCGTAGAACTCGTGGAAAGCATCACAAAGATATACAGGGCATATGGATTCAAGACAAAAATCATCGCAGCGAGCATAAGAAATGCCCGCCAGGCGAGGGAGGGGGCGGAACTGGGCGTAGATATTGCCACGATTCCTTTCAACGTTATAAAGGATATGATGACGCATTACAAAACAACGGAAGGAATGAAAAAATTTACAGATGATGTTGTTCCAGAATACAGGGCATTGTTTGAATAGGCGCTCTATTCTGTTGAATCCGCGCCCTTTCTTATTTTTACTATTTCATCCCTGAGGATATCCTTACAATATTCAGCAACGCTGGTATACCCCAGCTCAGGATTTTCTTCAATTATTCTTTTTATTGCATCATGCATCCCTTTGGGTAGTGACACAGAGGTATGTTTTGTCATGTTAGACATAATTATGCAATAGGAATATATAAATTGTCATGCCAGAACAATTTTGTTCTCACAGAACAACAAAACCAGTCTTGTAAAGTTTGTAAAAAGTAATTTTAATATATATATATCATAAAATTGTTATAAGTAACATTTAAATAGCGATTTTGCATTAACATTATTGGTGAAAGAATGAATGGGAAATTGAAAATAAATAAAATGGCCGGGGCAATTCTTGTGGTAGGTATACTGATGGCGGCAGGTTTTGTTACTCCAGCTTTAGCAAAAGACCAAGACAATGGTGGCGAGGAAGAGAACACTTTAAAGGAAGCGAGAAGTTTACTGCAAGGATGGAGAGATAAGTTGGCAACAGAAGGTGCTACTGCAGAGGAAGTAAAAGAAGTTATAGGAAAAATGGAGGATTATAAACAAAGTCTGGAAAAAGAAGCAAAAAATATGGCAGAATTGGATAACATAAATTTTCAAGAAATGGGCAGGGCATGCGAAGTAGTAAATGAGCTAGACGCTCGAATAGAATGGGAAAAATATTTTTTGGAGGAGTGCAAAAAAGCACAGAAGGAATATAGAGAAGCGGGAGAAAAATTTAACGTGGAAAATTTAAATCCCTTATCGATCATGACTGTTTATCCCACTGGCGGATGGAAAAAAACGAAACGAACAAGCGGTACTGGGGGTGTATATGAAGCAGATTATAATGTAAATCAGAGGAAAGGATATGCATTTTCACGTTCTGATAACTACAACTCAGGATATGGTAAATCTGCACTTTACTGGGAAACTTGGTGGTCAGCCATACCGTTACACTGGCAGGTACAATATAATGGCCAGTATTGGGGATATAGTAGTGGACATATCACATTTGCAGGATGGCCCCCTCTAGGATGGAATATGGGAAAAGTTGATATAACCTATTATGTTTGGGATACTTATAATGGTATAAAAGTAAGGGAAACAAGATTTGACGGTTATATAGCCAATTCACTTAATATGCAGTATCACGGAAATAGTTTCCATCCAACAACAGACTTTTGGCTTGGGAACAACCGCATTGAAAAATGGGAGATAGGTGTTAATTTTAAGGCAGACAGCCTTGCATGGGGTTTAGCGGATATGACTGTTAACCACTACCTTCCTCCTAACATGTGCTGGCAGTTGAACTCTATACAGATTACAACACTTTAACTTTGATTACATCTCTTTCTCTCTTTTAATTTTTATAAATCTTTAAATTAGAACAAAGGTTTATTAAAACGATGAAAAAAATAACAGCTATTTGTGTTGTGGCAATATGTGTCTTTCCCTTGGTTAATGCATCTACCCTTGAAAAGCCAGAGTGGAAAGAGGGGGATTATTGGCAGTATGCAATGGGAATGGTTGGAACTGAAGGCGAAAAAATGGCATCGACGACCATTTTGGGGGTGGAAAATATTACAATTGGTAATACCACTTACCACTGCATAGTTGCAAGACAAAAGGATAATGCATCAGAAAATTTGGTGTATTATGATGAAGAAAGTTTGGCCTTTGTAAAAGAAACAATTTATAGTAATGAAACTAACAAAACCGAAGAAAAAATTTATGATCCGCCTCTCTCTCTTTTCCAATACCCAATATTTATCGGAAAGAAATGGAATACAACAATTGAATGGATGAATACTTCTACAACTATACAGCTTGAATGTAACGGAAAAAAGGAGATATCAACAAGAGCAGGTAAATTTGATTGTTATGTTATAAAAGCGAATTATGGCCCCAACGAGACCGTCAATCCTTATTTTTATCAAGTTCTTTATACCTCAGGCATGGTGGGAAATATTGCGAAGGCAGAAAGTTATGCAAATGGTACCCTTGTGGCCTATACAGAATTATTGTCTTTTCATTATAATGCCTGCCCTAAAGAGCAGCAGAATTATGCAATTATACTACTATTAATTGCCATTGTTATCTTTATTTCATTGCTTGTTTTATACAAATTTAAACGTAATAGGTAAGAGATATGTATAGTAATCCTTGCTCTTTGCCAAATATTAAAATGGAGGAAGTTAATTTGTAAAAACAATTATTTGACTAAACCAAAAATAGGAATACATATCTACATCTATCCCATTCTTTTTTATGCCTCTGCGTATATGTACCATTGACGAAATCGTTGAAAATACCCCAATTCACAAAACATTTTATTTTGAGGATGAGGAATGCAGGAAGGCAAAGCCTGGGCAGTTTGTAATGGTCTGGATTCCTGGGGTGGACGAAATGCCCGTGTCTCTTTCCTTTATACAAGAAAAACAGGCCGTCACCGTTGAAGTCAAAGGAGAGGGGACAAAAAAAATGCATGAAACGAAAGTGGGAGATAAAATAGGGATAAGAGGGCCGTATGGAAACGGCTTCTCCACCCATGGTAATAAACTTTTATTCGTTGCGGGAGGCACAGGCATTGCCCCTCTGCTTCCATTAATAAAAATGGTGGAGGGCGAGAAAACCGTGATTCTGGGTGCCCGCACCTCCTCGCTTTTACTTTTTGAGAAAGAACTGAAAGATATGGGCGTGAAATTGTACATATCCACGGATGACGGTTCCAAAGGGCATCAAGGTTTTGCCACGGATATATTTGAGAATTTAATTGAAGAGGATTTTGACACGGTTTATACATGTGGGCCAGAGACAATGATGAAAAAAGTGCTTGGTTTATGTCTCAAAAAAAATGTACCGATGCAGGCAAGCCTTGAACGGTATATGAAATGCGGAATTGGCATATGCGATTCCTGTTCCATTGACGGTTATCACGTCTGCAAGGATGGTCCTGTTTTTAGCGGGGATATCCTTAAAAAAATGGGTGAATTTGGGAAGTGGAAAAGAAAGCCGTCTGGAAGAAAAGAGTCCATATGATTACTTGCCATATGTCTCAATAAATTTTTCCAACGAGCGGTCATATGTTCTTTCCACATCTTTTGGAAAAAGACAGGCTGGCAGCTCTCGCCTGCTCCAGTGATAGCGTATGCACTCGCAGCACATGCCTTTTCTGTTGCACACTTCCCATGTGCACGGGCAACTTTTCAAGTTTTCCTCTTTTTTGCATTCCATGGATGTAAAAGGAAAAAAGATTAAGAAGTTTTGTGTACGGCGTCCCGCACTATCTGCGCATGGTCAAATGCCAGGGGTGGCAATGCATTCAAATCAAAGAATTTTGTGTCGGATGCATCATCTCCTCCTTTGGGCAATCCTTTTTTGACCGAAAGAAGATAAGCAATTGACACTGTATGCCCTCTTGGGTCCCTATCAGGGTCTGAATAAACTCCCAGCAGTGATTGCACGGTAGTTTCAAGCCCTGTCTCCTCCTTCACCTCTCTCACCACCGCCTCCTCTACCGTTTCGCCATATTCGACGAAGCCGCCCGGCAATGCCCACCGCCCTTTGAATGGGTCATTTTTTCTCTTTATCAGCAGAATTTTTTTGTCTTTGATTACCACACCGTCAACCGTGAGTTTTGGAGATTTCATGGTATGCAATTATCTTGGCAAATAAAAATGCAACCCCTGTTATTTGAGTAAGCAAAGACTGCAGTCAAAAACTCTATAGTTCTATACTTTTGTTCTTATTAGATTATACTATACTAAACTATGCAACAAATGAAAAGTTTAAGAACCAAATCGCGATACCATTATGTGAGAAAATGCCCGTAATAAGAATATCGGAAGAGCTTTATGGGACTATAGGGAAATTGGGATATGGCCACGAAAAGGTAGAAGATATCTTGTGGCGAATATTAAAATACACAGATATAACAAGACTAATAGAAGATCTGACAAAGGACAGAGCAATCTCTATAGAGCCACCTGTAAAAGAGTATAAGGGGGGCAAAAAAATCTTGGGGAAAAATAAACTGGATAAATTACTTATAGGGATAAAATTGCGACATAAATTCAGAGATAAGTTCGGAGATGGGAGAATTGTTTATGCTACGGTAAAGGATGGCTATATCCTTTTCGAGGGAGAAAAATACTCATCTCTATCAGCTGCTGGTTCTAAAGCAGCGGGATATTTAGTTAATGGGTGGAAGTTCTGGGAATACTATGATGAAGATGCAGGGGGATGGAGAAAAGTAGATGAATTCAGGAAGAGTGAATGAAAAAATTTGTAAAGCGTTTTCCCGAGCTTGTATATTTGGTATATTAAATATATTATAGATAAATAGTATAATAAAGATAAAAAAGATAAAATTTATATATCCTAAACGTTATTCAGTATTGGTTGGATAAAATGAATAAGAAAAAAGATGAAGAGAACGAACTTGAAAATAAAGAGCCTGAATTGAAAAATATTAAGGTTACAATGGCAGTAAAAAATTGGCTTGATGGACATGGGAATAAGGGCGAGACTTACGATCAGATATTGAGACGATATTTACTTCACGAGGGGAAACACAGTAATTTGGAGGATAAAATTGAAACGTGTGCAAAGGAAAACAAGATAAACAAATGGAAAATCGGACCGAACAACTACCGTAATATTGCCGGATATATCTACAACATTGGCTATGAAAATGATGATGTGGAGGTGACCATCCGAAAAGGTATTATGGGTATGGGTAACAACTGGCTTTGTTACACTGTGAATGGTGTAACATTTGCTAAGATAAGTCCACAGTGTGATAGTGTTTCCGTAGCATGGCTTGCTGAAATAGAAGGTAAATTAGTTTGGCGAGGTCCTTTCCCACTACGCAAAAGTGATGATTTCGATTTTCGTTTTTATAATGAATTTTCAGATGATATAAGGAAAGCTTACCGTCTTGCAAAAAGTATAGTAAACGGATTGGGGGATAGATATATTGCTCTTGTTAGTAAGATAACAATGATAGAGGAATCCATTAGAAAACTTCAGGGTGAATTAAAAACAATAAAAAGGTGAAAAGTGAAATGAAGGAAATAACATTAAAGGTTGTTGAAGCCCCTCCACAAGACGTGAGATCTGGAAGGGTAAGGTTATCTGAAAAGGTAGCAGCAGAACTTGATATATCCTACGGAAGTATTGTTGAAATAGAGGGTAGTAAAAGAACTGGTGCAGTGGTATGGAGAGCCCACCCGATAGATGAGGGAAAAGGAATAATCAGGATAGACAACTTCACTAGAAAGAACGCTGGAATTGAAATAGGGGACAAGGTAATAGTTAGGAAAATAGTTCCCAAAACAGCAAAAAAAGTGGTAATGGCTCCGGCAATTTCTCAGGGGCAGAAAATCCAATTCAGGCAGGACATAGAACATTTAGTTAAAAGAGGACTGCTGAAGAGGCCCGTGAGTATGGGAGACACAATCGTTATACCCGGCATAGCTTTATTCGGGAATAGTTTACCTTTCTCTGTGTGTTATACAAAACCAAGAGGAATTGTAGCTATTACAGGAGAAACAAATGTTGTTGTTAATAAGGAGCCTGTGGAATATCCATTCCAAGTATCTGGGAAAGACGAAATTAAGATTTTGGAGAAATTTATCAAGGAAAACCCAAAATTAGATAAAAATGTAATAGTGGCAATACAACAATTAATTCCTATCATAAAACGCTTAAAAGAAGTGAGGAAAGATGCAGAAAGAATAAAAAAGGATTCTATTGATTTATGCACCAGAATGGATATGCTATTAGAAACATTAGACTATCCGGAGGATGATAAAGATGAATAGTGCCGATAAGTTTGAATTTTTTGCATCCGAGAAAAGGAGAAAAGGCAAACCCAAAGATTTTTTATCTGAGCTAGCAGATAAAATAGATGTAGTCATACTGAAAAATATTCAAAAACAGTTAAAACTTCCAGGTATGTCAAATTGGATCTCGAAGTATTATGGTAGGTTGCTTTCATTACTTATGGATGAAGTTCCTCACAATTATGAAAGAGTTTTTCTCGAACCAGAAGAATTAGTCAATAATCTAGAGAAACTAGAAATGATAAAAGAGAATCTATCCCTTATCATGATAAGTTGTATAGGCGTGGCGAAAACCCTTAAAATAGATCTTCATAATTCTCTTGTGGAAACATTGAAAAGAATTGAGGGGGATTGTTAAGTTGCTTGGGTTTGATCATATAAGGTGGTATCATGTCGAGAAAAGCAGGTTTAAGTAAAAGGGCAGGGAAGAACTCAGTAAAAGAGGTGTTAGAATTAGGTTATTTAGGGGTGAAAATAATGGATGATAATGACAGAAAATTTTTTACAGAAGAAAAGAAAAGAATAATAGGAATTTACAGAGCATGTGAGAAAGAGCAAGAGAGATTATCCAAAGAAAAGGAGATTAGCCCTGAATTGGACATTGACAGGCTTATAGACAACGAGCATCACAGGATTGGGCTGAAAAACTTTTATGGGGCATTTGGCATTAATTCGCACTTTTATAGAGGAGGATATGAAATAAACGACAGGGAATTCATTGAGCAAATAAAGATAGGGCTGGCAAAAGAACTTGTGGGGATAGTAGAAGAAGAACTTGAGTGGGGAGAAAAATGAAAATTCTTCATGTGGCTGATACGCACATAGGCTATTCGGCATACCATAAAGTTAATGATAACGGGCTTAATCAGCGGGAAGTGGATGTCTATGACGCATTCAAACAATTTGTTGATTATGCAATCGAAAAAAAGCCGGATTTAATCGTCCATTCCGGTGATTTATTCGATACGGTTCGGCCTACAAACAGGGCTATAACCTTTGCCCTCCAGCAAATCATAAGAATATCCAATGAAGGCATACCCATGGTTATACTGTCTGGAAATCACGAAACTCCCAAATTGAGAGAGACGGGAAGCGTATTCAGGATTTTCGAGCATCTTGATTGCATATACCCCGTGTATAAAGGGGCATATGAGAAATATGAATTTGATGATGTTACGGTGCATGCAATACCTCACTGCAGTACTGGAGATGATCTAAAAAGAAATATAGAAAACCTGGAAATAAGCAAAGGCAGCTTCAATTTGCTTATGATGCATGTTGGTGTGGCTGGCGTAAAAGAATTTCGGACCGGGGATTTCAACGAGCAGGTTATACCAAGCGGATACCTCTCCCCCGATTTTGATTACATCGCTCTGGGGCACTACCACAAAAAAACGAGGGTTGCAGAGAATGCATATTACTCCGGTTCGACAGAGCATCTCTCGTTCAAGGAGGCTGATGAAGGGAAGGGATTTTTTGAGATAGATACTGCAGGTAACACGGTAAATTTCATTCCTTTGAAAATCAGGGCCATGCTGGACGTCGGCGTCATCGATTGTTCTTCCATGACATCTGATGAGATAAGTGATGAAATCGTTGGGCGGCTGAAAAACGTTGGTACGGAAGGAAAGATTTTAAGAATAACCCTGAGGAGGATAGGCAGGAACGTATACAAAGGGCTAGATTTTCATGCAATCAGAAAAATAGCATCTAATGTAATTCACTTTGAACTTTCATACGAACTTAAAGAAATGGAGCAGGAGTTGGTGAGCAAGGGAAGCATCGGCTCTCTTATGGAAGAATGGAAAGATTACATCTCTAATATCGCCATTGATGGCAAAAGAGAGGAGATAGAGAAAATCGCCCTTAAATATCTCTCAGAGGTGAGCAGTTGAAGCTGCATTCGTTAGTGCTCCACAACTACAGAAAATTTAAGCATGCCGAGATAGAATTTCCGGATGGCATTACGGGAATTATAGGAAACAACGGCTCGGGGAAATCCACCCTGATAGAGGCTGTCGGATGGGCGATATACGGCAATAAAGTTGCCCGCACCAATAAGGAAAACATAAAAAGACAGAATGCAAATCCCAGTGAGGAATGCTGGGTTAAACTAACATTCGAGATTGGAAGAGATGTTTATGAAGTCACCAGAATAATGGGAGGCAGTTCTCTTTTAACAGATGCAAATGTTAAAATTAATGGATTGGTGGCCGCCTCCTCCGCCACGGGCGTCACCCAGCTGCTGGAGAAAAAAATAGGAATGGATTATGACGCATTTTTTACATCGCTGGTTGCCCGTCAGAAGGAAATAAATGCACTTTCGAGCAAGACCCCCGGGGAGAGGAAAAGGAGCATGCTGAGAATGCTGAAAATCGATGCCATTGAAGATGCTGTCAGGAAAGTCAGAGAGGATAAAAAGGAAAAGGAAAATGTTGTGGAGGGGATGAGGTCCGCTCTCAAAGATATCGATGGATTGAAGGAGGGCATGAATGAAGGTAAGGCAAAAAAGGAGGAATTGTCTTCTAGGTTGCATGATGTAGAAAGTGCCATTTCATCACTTGAAAGCAAGGCCAGGGGGCTGGAAGTTAGGAGGGATAGGGAAAGGAAAAAGTTTGAGAGGTACAATGGATTGGAGAAGGAAAGGGAATTGCTTGATGAGAGGATAAAATCAAAGGAAAGGCAGATGGAAGAGAAAGAGAAGGAAAAAAATGAGCTTAAGGAGAAGAAAAGCAGATACGGGCAGATAGAGCCGCTGGAAAAGGAATACGACAATGTTAAGAAAGAAAAAGAGCGGATGGAAAAAGTGAGGGATAGATATCTTTCCCTAAAGAAATTGAAAGAGGATATGGTCAACCTTCAAAGCGAGGTTAAGAAACTGGATGATACTATTGCAGAACTTGAAGAAAAATTAAAGGAAAGAAAAAAAATAGCGGATGAACATGAATCGTTAAAAGCCCAGGAAAAAGCGCTTGCAGAGAAAAAAAGGGAGACAGAAAGTTCGATAAAAATAAAGAATGTTCAGATAAAGGCATCGAATGAAAGAATGGAAGAGTCAGAAAAAGAAAGAAAAAAAATAGCGGAAAGAGGGCCAGAGAGCAGTTGCCCCACGTGTGGCAGGCTTTTGAAGGACAGATATGAAAAAATACTCGAAAATTTTGCGAAAAAAGTAGAAATCGAGAAAAAAAAGATAGAAGAATTTATGGCAGAGCGAAACTCTCTCGAAAATAAAATTGTTGAAACTGATGCAGAAAAAGAAGCATTGAAGGAGAAAACGGAAGAGGTTGAAAAATTGATGGACGAAACGAAAAAAATGGAGCAGAAGTTGATTTATGTTGTTGAAAACAAAAAAGAAAAGGAGAAAAAAATAGAAGATAATAAAAATAAAATTGACGGAATGGGCGAGATAGAATTCGATGAGAAGGCGTATGAAGAGCATGGAAAAAAGGTTGGGAAACTGCTGCCGATAAAGGAGGAGATAATCGTTTTGAGAAGCGAAATTAAAAAGCTGCCGGATGTGGAAAAGCATATTTCTCAATTAAGGGAGGATATAGATGTGCTGGATAAAAGAAGGAGCGATATATATCATGAAATCGAAGAACTGGACTTCGACAAACAAAAGTATGAAATCATCGAGAAAAAATACGAAGAAAAAAGAAACGAATTGCAGAAAATGCGGGAGGAAAGAATACACATCGCCGGGAAAATTGGTCAGATAAACTCGGAACTTGAAAGAATTGCAAGGGAAATAAATGAGCAGAAAGAAATGGAAAATAAAATAAAGGAATTGAGAAAGGAAATACAGCAGTTGGACATGCTTGCAGGTGACCGCGACACGGGTCTTCTCAATGATTTCAGGAGGTATCTCATATCAAAAATTGGGCCCACGCTTTCGTATTATGCTTCCAATTTCTTTAACGTGTTTACCGCCGGAAAGTACAGCCAGATAGAAGTGGATGACAACTACGACATATACATCTACGACGATGGGGAAAAATTTGGTGTAAATCGCTTTTCAGGGGGGGAAGAAGACTTGGCAAATTTATCTTTACGCCTTGCCATTTCTCAGGTTATAGCACAGCGTTCCGGCAATCTTGAATTCAATTTCATAGTACTCGACGAAATTTTTGGTTCCCAGGATAATGAGAGGCGAACCAATGTTTTGAGTACTCTGGGAGAGTTATCACATCAATTCCAGCAGGTTATACTCATCACGCACATAGAGGAAATAAAAGATGCCATGCAATATGTGATAAGAACCTTTGAGGATGAGGAAGGCGTATCTCACATAAGGATTGAGTGAAAAAGGCGAGAGCAAAATATTAAATCTGTTTCTTCATACGACTATGGGGCCGGTAGATCAGAGGAAGATCACTTGCTTCGCAAGCAAGAGGCCACGGGTTCAAAGAAGGGATTGCACTTAGAAAGGCTGCAATCTCTTTGAACATCCCGTCCGGTCCATATTTTGTATTATCGGATATTCTTCAAATCCTATCTGACTGTGATTTTTGGGTTAGATATTTTTATAAATAATGTTTTGTTATATACTGTATTGGGGTGAAAATGCATAATGGGAGGTTTGTAAAAAATGTATTGGTTGGTTGCACCATCTGCATTCTACTCGGAGGAATTGTTTATGTGATAGCACAGCCAATTACAGCAGAAAATATTTCAGGTCCACCATGGTTTATGATATGGAAACCAAATCACTCTCTATATATCGCTAATAGACAGGTTTTGCCCCTTCCGATAAATATCTCCATTATAATAGGAAAGATAACATGTAAAGCATCAGCAACATGGAATGGAGATGGGAGCATTAACTATGTAGAATGGAGATTAGACGGTAAAGTAGTCAAAATATGTAATAAAACAGAAAATTATTCCTATGTATGGGAATGGTATGAAAAAGCAACGGGCTATCATATAGTTGAGGCGACTGCATATTTTGTTAATGGAAGCGTAGTTTCTGATGAAGAAAAAGTATTGATATATAATCTCTAATTCACTCTTCGCTAGTATTAAAACATAGACGACAAACAGGCCAACATTGAGGACGGATCGTGTTTCTAGTGGTACGAAAATCTATTGGGCCAATGGCTAAATGGCGTAGAGATGGTCACATAAGCAAACTTTAGTCCTCCTTGGGGGTAAGATTTATAAAGAAAAATGTAATATTATTTTTTTAGGATGATAAAAATACAAAAAATAGGAAGTAAGACATTGGCATGTTTGTCGACAGTGATGCTTTTTTTGATGCCATTATCAGTAGATAAAGGAAATCTTGAAGAAATCAAAGTATAGGATATTTTCCATGGAAATAATAGTGAGTGGAATAAGACCTTCGGCGGAGGAGGAATGGACAATGGCTATTCTGTCTGGCAGACCAATGATGGCGGCTACATTATCGGAGGACGTACGGATTCATTTAGTAATGAAACAGATTTTGATATGTGGCTTATTAAAACAGATGGGAATGGTAACGAACAATGGAATAAAACCTTTGGTGGGGTAGAGAGGGAAAAATGTCGTTGCGTAAGGCAAACTACCGATCATGGATACATTCTGGCAGGATCAAGATACATTATAGAAGAAGATGCGCATGCATGGGTGGTTAAAACCGATAAGAATGGAAGGGAGGAGTGGAATAGAACCTATGGAAATTGGAGCAGTGGGAATTGCATTCAGCAAACAAATGATGGTGGCTATATTATTGTAGGAAATGTCTGTGGGCAGAAGTATGAGGATAGCGATATTTTGCTTGTGAAAACCGATGAATATGGTAATGAAGAATGGAATAAGACTTTTGGAAGAAATAAATATGAGGGAGGTGCGACGGTTCAGCAGACCGATGACGGCGGTTATATAATAGGAGGAGATACTAACTGTCTTGAATGTTACCCTAATGCACTTCTTATAAAAACTGATGAATATGGTAATGAAGAATGGAATAAGACTTTTGGAGGAACGCTCTCCTCCGTTCAGCAAACCAAGGATAGCGGATATGTTATAGGAGGAAGTATCAGAAAATGGAACAGATGGCTATGCTACACTCATCCAGATATCTGGATGATAAAAACAGATTCCATGGGAAATGTGGAATGGGAAAGGAGTTTTGGTACCGGCCGCCATGAGGCGGGGGAATATGCACAACAGACCTCAGATGGGGGATTTATAGTTGTAGGGGAAACCTATCACGTGAGGTCATTTGTAGGCTATAATGGTGATGATGAGTTTGACATCTGGTTGATAAAAATTGATGATAACGGCAATGAAGAGTGGATTAAAAAACTGGGAGAAAAAGAAAACTATGAATATACCTCCGAAGTACATCAAACTTTTGACGGAGCATACATCATCGTTGGAGGAATATATCCTTGGGGTACAAGGGACTGTGATGTCTGGCTGATTAAAACAGCGGAGCCAACCATAAAAATAGAGTTAACTGGCAGTGGTTTGGGTGTATCGGCACTTATCAAAAATACCGGGAAAGAAGATTTACACGACATAAACTGGTCGATTTATGTAGAAGGCATAGTGTTCACTGGTGGATATACGCACGGAGTCATTCCCTTATTGCCCGCGGGAGGTCAAACAACTGTTAGTAGTGGCATCGTGCTTGGTGTTGGCCCAATAACGATTAAAATAACTGCGGAAGAAGTAGCGTTGATTTTGAATTTCCTCCTACTTGCCTATCTTATGCTGCCCATGTAAAGCAGATCCAAACAAACTCTAAATTCACATCTGATAGTATAGTTATTGTATATGTACCTTTAATAATGCAAAGAGACAAATCTCAAAATCTCTCTCGAAAAACTTATGACTTACCTAATGGATGAAAATGCTTCATATGAACCAGAGCAGTTTCCCGGACTTATATTTAAAGATGGGAGAGCCAGTTTTCTACTTTTCCATAGCGGAAAGATGATCCTACAGGGGCTAAAACTTTAGATGACGCTAAAAAACACCTTAGGACATTTAAAGACAAGATTGAAAAATACAATTTGAAGTAAGAAATATAGAAAATGTATGGGATTGTTTAAAGCAACTGCAAACTATCTATGCTATTTAATCAGGATATTCCGCCGAATATTTTTTAGAAAGGAATTGCCGGATTAACGGGAACGGCTTCATTCAAATTTTAATCAGATGATTAGCAAGTAAACTGTGATATAAAAATGCAAATAATGCAAATGATTTTAAGACAGCAAACCATTTATAAACGGTTAAAATGAATGACAAGAAAAAAAATACCTGTTTTGGGCATGGAGGAAAAGACCTATGGAATGATATGGGGCACGGTAGCGATTGTTTTAGGACTGGTCATACTTCTATTTGTCTTCTCCCAAGCGTACGAAATTGTACAGAATCCCTCGGAGAAACTCGATGAATGGGTACCAAAGGAGATAGAAGGCCCAACTGCATCATTTAGTTGGGTATCTCATGACACCTCTGTTACCTTCAATGATGATTCTAAGGAGGGAGACGGAAAGATAACGAGTTGGCACTGGGATTTTGATGACAGCTCCTCTAGTAATGAGAGAAACCCCCGTCATGATTATTCCGACTATGGAGAATATACCGTATCTCTAGAAGTTGAGGATGAGAACGGCAAGAGCAGCAGTGTAGATACAATTATGCATTTGGAGGAGGGTTCCAACAATGGCCATACCGAAGAGGGTTTTCCTTTTGACCTGGGCATTATTGGCAATGTACTCGAAAGGTTTGTCATTGTAGGTCTTTTGACAGGTCTCTTTGCTGTTTTGGTCATGATTGGTGGGAGAATCACCATGGCCGGTGTTCATCTCCTGAGACCAATGCCAAAGACCTTCAAAGTTAAAGTGAAACCCAGGGATATGGAGGTTGAGATTCCGAGCAAACAGATAGAAGAAAATCAACCAGAAAAACAAACATAAGAAAGATAAAAAATTACGATATTGGAGTTGGTCTTATCTGGAAGAAGGATTTGCTGGGCTTATGGGAATGAATTTATTTTAAATCCTAGAATCCGAGTCTTACTCAAATTCCCAGCCAACATTTATATGAGGATATAGCGCCTACGAAATCTCAAAATAAACAGAATACCACCAACTATAAATATCATGAGGGGCTATAGGGACGACGACATGTAATTTAATTTTAAGGGGCATGGATGGATTTACTTGATTTGTTTGGTTTGCTCTTTTTTGTTAATTGCTGTTGATACAAAGTAAACAAACAAAGGTAAAAAAATGAAAAAAGAAACAATTACAAAATCATGCAATATATATCATAGATGTATAAGAAGTACATGTAAACAGATTTTGGAGGCATAATATGAAATTTGAAGAGTTAGAAATGAATACAATGTTTCTCAAGAAGATAAGGGAGCATGGATTCAAAGAACTTACTTATATTCAGGAAAAGTGCATACCTGAAATATATAAGGAAAAAGATGTGGTTGGCCAGGCGGAAACCGGTTCGGGAAAAACTCTTGCTTTTGGTCTCCCCTTACTTGACGGAGTTATTTCCGGCAAGGGAATTCAGGCGCTCGTTCTTACCCCGACAAGGGAACTTTGTGTACAGGTAACGGAAGTTTTGCAGGATTTCGGAAAACCGCTTGGCATAAAGACAACGAGCGTATACGGCGGTGTAAGCATAGAACCCCAAATAAAGAATATACGCAGATCCGATATAATCGTCGGCACTCCGGGCAGAATACTCGACCATCTCGGCAGGAATACAATAGACTTCAGCAATTTGAGATTTCTCGTGCTTGACGAAACTGATAGAATGCTTGATATGGGATTCATAGACGATGTTAACAAAATCATATCCCACACACCCAGGAAACGACAGACTCTGATGTTCAGCGCCACAATATACGAGGACGTTCACAGAGTCATGAACAGATATCTGAGAAATCCGACGATTGTGAAGACCCGCTCTCATGTAGATGCGAGCAAGTTGAAGCAGGTGTATTATGACATATTCCAGCAGAATCTCAAATTTTCCCTTCTCGTTCATCTGCTCAAAAACAGCACTCCTGGCCTTGCGATAGTTTTCTGCAGCACGAGACAGGAATCAGATATAGTTGCAAAAAATCTCAGAAGGCAGAGCGTAAATGCTGTGGCGATACACGGGGGGATGAGCCAGAACAAAAGATTACAGTCGCTCAATTCACTGAAAAACAAAAGAACCGATGTGCTTGTTGCAACTGATGTGGCAGCCAGAGGGCTTGACATAAAGGGTGTCACCCACATATACAACTATGATACGCCAAAGACAGCCAAGGATTATGTCCACCGTATAGGAAGGACTGCACGTGCCGGAGAGAATGGCAATGCAGTCACCCTTCTCACAAAGCGCGACCACGACAACTTCAGGCGAATACAGAAGGAATATAAAATGGAGATAGAACGGATGGATATGCCCGATTTCAGGAGAGTTGCATTCACAAGGGATTCTGGTAGGAAGTCCGATAGGAGATTCAATAAGAGACCTGACGGAAGGTCTGATAGACGGGAGAGTCGATTCAGGGGGTATAGCAAATACCCGCCTTCCCGCAGTCATGCGTCCGTAAAACCAAGGTATCACAACCGATGGTAAATGCATCATCTCCTCTTCATCCATTCCGTTTTTAATCCCGGACGCATACCAGAATAAATAGAAAAAGCAAAAAATGCGGGAAGGTTAATTTTCAATGAAAAAACCGTACATTGCTCTTTCCATTTCAGTCATTTCGGTTTCGTTCGCCGCAATATTCATAGTGTCAGCAAATGCCCAGCCCCTCGCCATAGCTTTCTACCGCCTGCTGTTCACAACACTGTTAATATCTCCGCTTATATTATTGAACAAAAAATACAGGAAGGAAATAGTAACGCTTCACCGCTCACAGATAATTACCATGGTGGGGATAGGAATAATTCTCGCCGCCCACTTCGCTTTCTGGATTTCTTCTCTCGCAAAAACCTCGGTAGCAAGTTCAGTAATACTTGTGACAGCCCATCCAATTATGGTCACGCCTCTTGCATATCTTCTGTTTAAAGAAAAACCTTCTATTGTGAACACGGCTGGCATACTTTTATCCATTTCGGGGGCAATCATCCTTCTTTTGGGAAATTACGGCATTCAGTCATCAACACTTGAGGGAAATCTACTTGCAATACTCGGAGGGGCAGCCGCCGGCTTGTACATACTGGGCGGAAGAAAGATGCGAAAATCCGTCTCAACAATATGCTATGCTTTTGTGGTGTATGCCATTGCTTCCATAACGTTGTTGATAATGTGTCTTTTGTTTGATTCTCCTGTTTACGGTGTTGGCATGAGAGACTACGTAATAATTCTATTGATGGCTCTGGTCTCTGGAATATTCGGGCATACGATGTACAATTGGTCGCTGAAATATGTACGGGCAGCATTCGCATCGGTGTCTTTGCTTGGCGAACCGCTGTGCTCTTCACTGCTTGCATTTGTCCTGCCGTGGATTGGGCAGGTGCCGACTTTTTATACAATTCTGGGTGGCTCTTTCATTCTTATCGGCATATATCTGGCGTCGAGAAATGTGGCAGGATATGCAGAATATATATGATAGAAAGGTGTGTCATAATTTTTTCAAAATTTACGTGAGCTAAAATATTTTTTAAAGAGGATTTATAAGTCGCTGGCATATGCATGAAAAACATGAGGGTTGCAATAACAGGTGCAGCAGGCTATTTTGGGCGGAGAATAATAGAGAGACTTGAAAAAAATGAGGAATGCGAGAAAATCGTTGGCATTTCAAGAAGAAAATTTGACCACTCTTTTAAAAAGCTGGATTATTATCAGATGGATGTCAGGAGCGACAAAATCGGACAGTTATTCAGTAAATATGGGATTGACACGGTCATACATCTTGCATTCGTTTTGAATCCAATTCATGATAAAAAGGAAATGCACAGCATAAATGTTGATGGAGCGAGGAATGTGCTTGACTCGGCAATACGTGCAGGAGCAAAAAAAATTATTGTAACGAGCAGCACGATGACCTATGGGGCCTGGCCAGATAATCCAGAATTTTTAATGGAGAGCAGTCCTTTAAGAGGCCATCCAAAATACTACTACAATAAGGACAAGGTTGAGATTGAAAAATTATGCAGCACTTTTAAGAAAAAAAATCCAGACATTATTCTTACGATATTGAGGCCGTGCCTGGTTCTTGGGCCTAACGTAAATCATTTTTATTCCCGCATTATTAATTGGCCGATCCTTCCATTGGTCGGTGGGGCTAACCCGGATATGCAGTTTATTCACGAAGACGATGTTGCAAAGGCTTATGAATTTTTTTTGATGAATGATATGGATAGCGTTTTCAACATTGTGGGGGAAGGAACAATGAAATGGAAAGAAGTTATTGAAATGGCAGGGAAAAGAGCCGTTAAGATACCGGGCTTTATTGTCCATTCCCTGCTTAGCCTTCTATGGAATCTACGTTTAACAGAAATACCCTCTGAAATTCCGGATTTTGTAAAATACAGGTGGGTTGCATCCGGGGAGAAAGCTAAAAAAGTCGGCTTCATTCCAGACTACACATCAAAAGAGGCCCTCTATTCCTTCTTGAAAAAGTAGAAAAACTTTTTACCTCTTTCAAGTTACGATACTTTCCTGGGCCCGTGGGGTAGCTTGGTATCCTTCCAGCTTGGGGTGCTGGTAACCCGAGTTCAAATCTCGGCGGGCCCATTCCCTCATTTTTCGGTGGTCATGTACGGAATTCCATTTTTTATTTTATATTCGGCTTTACATTTTGTGCATGTAAGCAGTCCTTCCATGACATCATCATCTCTCTTTTTCTCTATTTTCAGCTCTAATTCTTCACGGCATGACGGGCAGCACATCAGCTTCATGAATTTCTCTCTCATCATTATGTCATAAACAAATTAAATAAAAAGGTGATTATCATACATGCGTCTTGCACTGAAAATTGCCTATGACGGGACGATGTACCATGGGTACGCCCGCCAGCCTGGTGCCATTACAATTGAAGGAGAAATCATGAAAAAATTGCTCGCCATGGGGGCGATTGAGAATGAAAGGGATGCACATTTTCAGGTTGCATCGAGGACTGATAAAGGGGTGAGTGCTGCGGGAAATATAATCGCTTTTAATACAGATATGGAAGCTGGATCTGTGGCAAACGCTCTCGCCCATTCCGTGAAAGGCATATGGGTGGCGGGTTTTACGGAGATGCCATATAATTTCAACCCACGTTACGTCAGAAGTAAAACATACAGATACTACCTATATAACGACAATTTCAATATCGATGCCATAAGGAATGCGGTAGAGCTATTTGTCGGAGAACACGATTTTACAAATTTTGCTAAACTGGATGGGAGAAATCCTGTAAGAAGGATTGACAGGGCAAAAGTTTCGGTAGGAAAAATACTGAAAATAGATTTTGAAGGAAAAAGTTTCTTGTGGAATCAAATCAGGCGTATGGTTGCCGCAGTGGAAAAAGCAGGAAAGGAAGAAATCTCTGTGAAGGATATTGAGGCCGTTTTAGAAAGAAAATGCAAAAAAAATTTCGGTGTTGCACCGCCAGAAAATTTGCTACTGGTGAAAATAGAGTATTCAAAAAAATTAGATTTTTGCCACGCCAGTAAAACGAAACCGTTCATATCAGACGTATTGAAAAGATGCGAGATAAACACGAAAATATTCGAAGACATCGAAAGATTTTTTTCCCTACCGAAATGAATATATATACAATTCCCATTATATCATTCAGGTGATTGTATAATGAAGATAAATGCGATTAAGTTTTGTCTGGTTTTGGGGATGGCAGCACTTTTAATTGTACCGGGAATAATGGTTATGCCAGCAACTTCCAGCAACTCGCCAAAAGTGGTGCCTGTCAATTGTTCTGTTGTAAAACAAAATAAAGTTTCTGCTGTTGCAGAAACATACATAACTGTAGGGGAGGCAAAAGAATTAACCAAGAAATGCAATGAAGCGGCTGGAGCCTTTGAGGTGATTTATAACTCAAATTCTTCCAATACTGAAAAAGACCGTGCATTGGAGATTATAGGGAATACCATTCAGACGATGAAAGAATTGGGAATTCTGCCAGAAAATTATTCTGCAGAGTTGATAACCAATATGCTATTCTGGCCTTTCGG
The DNA here is from genome assembly GCA_034660695.1 of Candidatus Thermoplasmatota archaeon. Lineage (NCBI taxonomy): Archaea > Methanobacteriati > Thermoplasmatota > Thermoplasmatota archaeon. The sequence continues at coordinate 30,684 of JAYEJS010000020.1, forward strand.
GCCGTCGCACGGCATTGATATATTCACGCCTGTAATCAGTGTAGGTCAGGGTTTCTCATGGATTCCTCTTTATCCCGGAGAGGCTTTCCTGGGCATTATGCTGAGGCCAATATTTGTTCTGTACCCTCTAATTGGTTACACTGCATCCCTTGGCGTTAATCTTCTGCCCCCGAGGATAGAGTACTGGGATTTGGTCGGCCCTCAGGTCTTTATGGCGTGGGGTTTTGCCGGCATATACATTAATTTCGGCAAGATAGGCCTTGGCGTACCAAATACGAACTTCATGCTTGGTTACTCTATTGCTACGGCAGGAATAAGCCTTCTCTAAGGCTGCTTTTTCCTTTTTATAATTTTTATTTTTCGATGCTAAACTTTATTAAGGGCATTTGCATTTGGAATTTAATGGGTGGACAGCTTAGAGCATGGTTGCAATTAGTTAGACCTTTTACTCTTATAGCGCCGTTTATAGCAGTATTTTTCGGGGTCATCATTCAGCTGTCAGTATATAGGGATACGGCAATATTCCTGCCAAATTTGCCGACAATAATTTTTGCATCTCTTGCTCTGTCTGCAGCTCAGGCTGTGGGACAGATTTTGAATCAGGTAGAAGATGTCGAAATAGACATACTAAATAATAAGGATTATCGTCCGATACCAAGCGGAAAAATAAGTGTTGGGCAGGCAGAAATAGTTACATGGACATTGGCAATATTTTCAATATTGGTTGGCTTTGCAATAACTGTTTATTATGGAATATTTATAATGATTTTCATTTTATTTGGCATACTGTACAATCTTGAGCCGTTCAGGATTAAAAAGCGTCTCTGGATGAACACAGCATCACTTGCCGTATCTCGCGGCCTTCTCCCTTTGCCTGCAGCATGGAGCATATTTGGCAATCCTGCTGATGCGGCTCCATGGCTTCTCGGGAGTATAATGGCCGTCTGGGTGCTGGCATGGCAGAACACAAAGGATCTGGATGATATTGAGGGCGATAAAAGTTGTGGGGTGATGACTCCTGTGGTGTATCATAAGCGGAAAACATTGACATTCATAGTGGGCATTTTATCATTCATTACATTCATTCTACTTGCCTTTTATATATCGTCGGGTTGGCTTCCATCCAATATGGTAACTTTGTTTATTCTGTCAATACCAACTGCATGGATGTTCTATAAAATGGTTAAAAATAACATATCTGCAATATCACTGGAAAATAACGAACTATGGGCATCTTTTTATCTTACTTTGGCGGGTTTTTACATAGTTACGGCTGCAGCCTATCTTATAGGGCCGTATCTAACCCTCTTTTCCTAATCCAGATTTTTGCCCATATAGATTCCATCGTTTTGATATCCTAAACTTCTATAATACTCCCTGACGCCTATGCCGCTTAAAACCAGAATTTTTTCTTTTCCCGCCTTTCTTGAAATTTCTTCTGTCTCGTTTACCAACTTCCTTCCATACCCCCTATGCTGCCATTCTTTTCCCGCCTTTTTCCCTATCGGAACAAGGGGCCCACTCACTTTTAATTCTCTTATTATGGCATCCTTTCTGTTAATCTCATGGCGATGTGGCATGGAAGGAAATCGCAACCTGCAGTATCCAATTATCAAATCATTCTCTCTGTTTTCAACTGAGAGAAATATTTCTTTTCCTCCGCCCGCCTTATAATTTCTCCTTACAATTTCAACCTCTTTTATATTTATGTTGTTTTTATACTGCCTATGCCCGACTTCCCTGCATCTTATGCATCCGCATTTCAGTCCCTTATTATCCATGTTTTCAAGAACGAGCTGGCGTAAATTGCTTTTCTTAATTCCTGCATCAATTAAGTTTGCCGGTATGTCTCTCTCCACACGCTGTATTCTCACCCATTCAGGCACGTATCTTTTCATTTCAGAAATTAGTTCGATAGCTTCATCTGTATCCAGCGGCTCGTATTCTCCATTTTTCCATTTTTCGTATAAATCCGAAGGCTTTACCACGAGAGTTGGATAAATTTTGAGCATATCGGGCCTGAATTTTTCATCTCTGAACATCCTCTTGAAAGATTCGTTGTCCATATCCCTATCGCTTCCCGGCAGTCCGGGCATTACGTGATAACATACTTTCAACCCCGAATCCCTGGATATCCTTGTGGCATACGCTATATCTGAGACAGTATGTCCTCTCCTCATTTTGTATAATACTTTGTCGTTCAAAATCTGGGCACCCAGTTCAATCCTCGTTGCACCCATATCCAAAATTCTGTCCACGTGATGCAATCTGCACCAGTCGGGCCTTGTTTCCACTGTCATACCTACGCATCTATGCTTTGTTTTCTCGTTCAAAACTTTTGCTTCTTCCAGCGTTGTCGCTCTTTTTCCATTCATAGCATCATAGCAATTCTTCACAAACCATTTCTGGTACCAAAAATCTCGGGCTGTAAAAGTTCCGCCCATTATTATCAGTTCGATTTTATCTGTCGGATGCCCCACAATTTCCAGTTGCCTTATTCTATTTGCAGTCTGTTCAAAAGGGTCATAGCCATGCATGATCGCCCTCTGCGCTGCTGGCTCCCGGCCCGTATAACTCTGCGCGGAGAAGGGGGGTCCTCCAGGGCATGGAATGCATCTTCCGTGAGGGCATGCATGTGGTGACGTCATTACAGCAACGACTGCCACCCCAGACAGTGTTCTGACGGGCTTTTTTTGTAATATTGTTTCCACCTCATATTTTTGACCATCTGGAATATGCATAAGAATGTCTGCATTTGTAGGCATTTTAATGAGGCCGTGCTTCTTGCAAAATCTTTTTTTGAATTTTTCTAAAGATTGTCTGTTATTTATCTCTCCTTTCTTTGTGGCTCGTAATATTTCCTCTGCCATTGAGCGATTATATTCTTTCATTTACGTGTATGCTATACCATTCCCGCCATCCACATTTTCATCATCTGGATAGTATTCGATGACGTCATCCTTATCAACAAACGTTTCCTTCAATCGTGTTATGCATTTCTTAAATTCGCTATCCCGGATGTCCATCTCTTCATAAATTTTACTTACAAGTTTTACTAAATCGGCAAATATCGGGACTAACGATTCCTGAAATTCATAAATCTCTTCGAGCATGGCTTCATTATACCTAAGCTCGTCCTCTAGCTCCTTAATTTTGCGGGAAATATCTTTATTTGTCTTCATAATATCATCTCTTGGAATTGTGAAAATAGGGGTAATTATTAAACCTTCGCATTCCTCCTTTTTTTCGTTAAAACCATTGCAAGTAGTACGCTCACAAACGGGATCACCACTTCAAATCCGGGAGTGCTCTTGGGACTAATTTCTATAACCTTTGTTATCTCGCTTTCTCCCCCATCTCCATCCTTTACGGTAAGTGTTATTGTATACTTTCCACTTTCCTTGTAGGTATGCTCCGGATTCCGTTTATTTGATGCCGTTCCATCCCCGAAGTCCCAGTGCCACTCGGTTATTCCTCTGTCGTCACTTGATACGTCTGTAAAATTAATTTTTTCTCCCCCAGATGCCTTTTCAGGGATGAAGAAAAATGCTGCAGTTGGTGGAGTATTTGCTATTGTTATTTTCTTTGTTGTCTCTGTTTCGGCCCCGGAATTATCGGTTACTGTAAGTGAAACAATGTATATGCCGTTGTCGTTATATTTATGCTCTGGATTCCTTTCCCGACTGCTTGTTCCATCGCCAAAATTCCATGTCCAGTTTACAATACTGCCATCACTATCCTTGCTTAAATCGGTGAATTGTATCCTATCCTGGGTGGTCGGATTCTGTGGAGAGTATGTAAAGTTTGCTGCAGGGGGATTATTGAACACTTCTATGCTTACATTGCATTCATCTTTTTCTCCACTCATGTCTTCCACTACAAGTGAAACATTGTAAATGCCGCTGTGTGAGTATGCATAGTTTGGATTTCGTTTATTCGATGTATTCCCGTCTCCAAAGTCCCAGTACCAAGACTTTATGTCAACCTCTCCATTTGGATCTGTAGAACAATCAATAAAAATAATTTTATCACCTGAAAACGGGCATGTGGGATAATATAAAAAGAAGGCAGTCGGGGGGCTGTTTGGAATGGCCGATGCATCTTCGCACATATCCATAAGCGGATAGTTGTCCATGTTTTTACCTCCAGATATTTTATACGGTATGTCTCCTATTCCGTCGCTGCCAGAAATATTCTGTGAAACCCCCGTATACTTATCTATTCCTGCATAATCGCTCCAGTAATTGCCGCCGGACAGGTAGCCATTGTCCCATGAGTTATTACTCCCTTTATCTAGAGCATTTTCTACATTGTATGCGAAATTGTTGTGGTATATCCTGTTATTCATGCCTTTTTCAATACTCACCCCATATACGTTTTTCCAGAAGGAACAATTGGATACATCATTGTTATCAGATTTTATATCCAATCCGTGCAGATTGTGGTGGATAAGCGATTTTTTAATCATATTTGATTGGGATGCATTTACAATAACGATGCCGTTTGTGTTATTGTATATGAGGCATCTATCCATACTGCTATTCGATGAGGATTCGGCAAATAAGCCGTATGCATTCCCGAAAATTGAGCAATTCTGTATCTCTATGGATAAAGAAGAATTTGCAAATATTCCATATGTATTGTTATATATCCCCTTCCCAGTGCAATTTATAATGCTTGTGTGATTTGATTGATACAAGAAAATGCCATATTCATTAATCGCGAATTCACATCTGTCAATTATTGAATCGGAAGAAAATGAACATATCCCATAAGTATTATTTGTGAATGAGCAGTTTACCAGGTTGAATGAAGATTTGTCGCCTACCGCGCCGTTAATGTTGTTATAAAACCTGCAATTATTTATATCGGCATCAGAGCCCTTGTTTAACAGTCCGGTATTGCTATCATTAAACATGTTTTCGTACATTTTTACCATATGTGAATCCGAGAGGTAAATGCCCTCATTGTTTTTCCATATGGCGTTTCCTGAGATATTGATCGATATGGAGTTTATCGCATTAATGCCACACCCATTACTGTAAATTTTGTTATTGGATATGCTATTGTTATCCGACCCGAATAAACGAATTCCGCTTTTTTCATTATCTGAAAATGTAGTATTTTCTATTGTATTGGTATGCACATTTTCAACATTAATACCCAGCCAGTTAAGGTATATTCTGCTGTCTTCTATTATAAATCTCCCATTTTTCGGTCCAATACTGTATGCATTTATACCTCGCTGTTCATTTGAAAAAATATCACAATTTGTTATTGATATGTCTGAGGAAGATTTGAATATTATGCCGTCGTTGGCATTGCCAGAAATTGTTGAGTTTTTTATGTTCCCGCCATGGGATAAGATAAGCACCATGCCATCAATATTGTTGGAAAAATTGCTTTCAACTATGGCACAATTGCTTGAGTTTACTATGAGCATGCCTTCCCCATTACTTTCTGTTGTAACTCGATAGACGGTCATATTAACACAGTTTATCAATGCAAGGTAACCAACTCCACCGTTTACGGCCTTATCCGATTGGCCTATCAAATAGTGTATGACCATTCCATTTATCTCATTTGACACATCTATATCTTCATAAAAGTGCTCACTTTTCCCTCCTTCCATATCTATGTTGTAATCATTTATGTTGAAAATATTATCAGTAAATATGTTGTGCGGAGAGTAGGAGAGCAGTAAACCAATATGATTCTCTTCTATTTCATTTTTTGAAATCGTATTATATTTGCTATTCGCTATTTCAAGGCCTATCGTATTGTTCTGTAGAGTATTATTCCCCGCTCTATTATTTGATGAATTCGCCAGGGTAACGCCTTTTTCATTGTGTGCAAATGTACAATTGGTAATATTGTTGCAATAGGAATTTTCCAAGTATAATCCATAATTATTGTTTGAAAGCGAGGAATTTTTAAGAATGCTAGCCGATACATTGCATAGATATACTGCATGTTCATTTCTAAATATGGATGTCTGCATCTCCAGATTTGCTGAATTGGCTGCGTAAATTCCATAGATATTATCATGTATATTGCACTCATATAACGTACCATTTTTTCCATAGATTTTCAGTCCAAAATCGTTTTCGTATATGTCTGAAGTTTTGAGTGTAATATTGTCTCCGCATACCGACAAACCAGCATCATTCTCCCAGATAATGCAATTTTCTATGCTTACCTGCGAATCTGTTATATTTATGCCGTAATTTTCCCCGGTATAATTGCAGGATTTTATTTCTATGCCCGAAGAATTTTTAACGTTCATTCCTCCAGTGTTTCCGGAAAATGAGCAGTTAAACAGCTCTACCTGTGAGGAATTTTGAGTATATATCCCATCGGTGTCCTGCAAGTCGAATTTGTTATTGCTTATGTTTATCAAATCACTGTTGTCAATATACACCCCGTATGTGTTACTGAAGAATGAGCAGCCATGCACCAAAATGTTGTGCGATGAAACAATTTTTGTTCCGTTACCATTCTGGGTAATGTTGCAGTTTGCTACCTCATTTTCATCTCCTTCAATAAGAATTGCTATCGTATTAAATTTTAAGGTATTGTTGTTTACAAATGTGTTTCTGGAGAACAATCTTATCCCGTTTCCATTTCCCACAAGCTCATTATTGGTTATTAGGCACGTGCCATATGTACGGACGTCAATTGCATATTGATTGATATAAAATCCATTTTCATTTATTTTATTCCTCTCTCCATTTTGAATTTCTATCGCAAAAATGTTATCAGTGAACGTATTCGATGAAATCTCATTCCCATTTCCATTCAATACTATACCGCTGGGATTCTCAATCTCATTATTTTTTATGGTATTATCCGAGCCGTCTACTATTATGCCTTTTCCGTTACCTCTCATTTCGTTGTTTGAGACATTGATATAATCTCCACGCAAATATACGCCAATTTTGTTGTCCGTGAATAGACAATTTTCTATAGTTGCGTTATCTCCGTCTGCATCTATCCCTACACTATTTGAGGCATTTGTTATCACGAAATTTTTGATTTCAGTATTATCCGATGTTATAGTTATGGCATTCCCCGCACCCATCCCATCTATGGTTGCGTTATCTCCTCTAAGCATAACAATCTTGTTAATCACAGCATTTTCCCTGTAGTTCCCATCAAGCACATATATATGGTAACCATAACTTGCCTTATTTATGCCTTCCTGTATGGTGCGAACGTGCCTTTCATCATACCATTTAATGGGTGCATCATCATCAACATAGATGTTTGCTATGGTTATGTCACAAACCTTGCTTGACGATGCTCCATCATCATCAATAACTGTTAAATTAACGCGGTATGTTCCACTTTGTGAAAAGGCATGACTTGCATTTCTCTCATAACTTGTATTGCCGTCTCCAAAATCCCACGTCCAGTTTACGATGTTGCCGTCTAAATCGGATGAATTGTCTGTAAAATTAATTATTTCTCCATCAGTGGGATATTGGGGTTCCCACGAGAAATTTGCTATTGGAGGTGCATTCACTACTTTAATATCCTTGGAATGGGATGCAAGTGCATATCCTGCATCTATAACAGTCAATGTTACATTGTACGTTCTCTTTTCAGAGTACTGATGCGCAGGATTCTGTTCATAACTTGTATTGCCGTCTCCAAAATCCCACGTCCAGTTTATCAGTTCGTCTATATCCGAGGAAATATCGCTGAATTGAACCGTGTCCAGTATCGTGGGCTCTAGGGGAGACCAGAAAAAGTTGACATATGGAATTTGGTTTAAGGTATTGATTTTTTTTGTTATAATACCGGTAGCTGAATCATCATCTTTTATGGTCAGGATAACGTTATATGTTCCATAATGGCTGTAATTATGCGATGGATTCTGGTCATGGCTTATGATTCCATCGCCAAAATCCCACGTCCAGTTTACAATGCTGCCGTCCAGATCGTAGGAATAATCAAGAAATTTTATTGAATCGTATTCTTTTGTCCAGTAAAAATCTGCAATTGGCGGAACATTGAATACAATAATCTGTTTTGTTACACCATTTCCGCCACTTGAATAGTCCTTTACGAATAAAGTTACATCATATCTTCCATTATCCACATATCTGTGAGTCGGATTTTTTTCGTAACTTATGCCCCCGTCTCCGAAGTCCCATGTCCAGTTATATATGTCTCCATCGGGGTCGCTTGAATTATCCCAGAAGTGCACAATATCCTGGGTAGTAGGTGTCTCTGGTTCCCAATAAAAATCAACTGTTGGTTTTCCTCCGTCCAATAGATTGAGATATCTGGAAATAATGATGTCCTCATCACCCTTTCGCATTGTCAATGTTATGGTGTAGTTTTTATCTTCACTATATATGTGCTTCGCCTCTTTTCCATAGCCTTTTTCTCCATCTCCGAAATTCCACGTGTAGTTGGTGATATCGGAGCCTATCGCATTGAAGTCCACTTCTCTGCTCCCGTTATTGTAAGACCAGGTAAAATCTGTTTGCTTTCCTTCATAAGAGGAAGATAAACCTTCACTTTCCTGCATTTCGGTCATAGCTATTAATACCAATGAAGCCGTAAGCGTTAGTACAAAAATTGCTTTTGCATTTGCTTTCGTTAACATTTTTTCCCCCAGCTTTATGTTTTAAAAATGAATATTGTATGCTTATTTATAAATTTGTATACTAAATGCTAAAGCTTTGCCTCTTGAACTTTATATCTACTGGCTACTGACAACACTTTTTATGAATAAAACGTACGAGTAGGACATTTTACTTTCATCTTCATTTTCTTCATCGCTATTAGGCGGCGTGTTATCCTTTTGAATTTATGCTATTTTTGGCGGTATACTGCTTATATCTCCTGCATGAATCTCTCCATTTTTTACATAAGCCCTGCATATCTTTATGGTATCCCCTTCCTCAAATTGCTGGAGCATTCTTGCCATTTCGTCCCACAAAATTATTTTTCGCTCGCCGCTTTTATCTTCAGCAATGATTGTTGCCGCAAACCTCTCCCCATTTTCTGTGAAAAATATTTTGGTTGGATAAATTTTTTTTATTTTTGCTTCTATGCCAACAATGCCTTTTCTTATCTCTTTCAATTTTTTGATTTTTATTTTGCTATCCATGTCCGGTACATCTTTTGGTTCAATTTCCACGAGTCCCCATCTGCCAACATTTATCTCTATTCCGTAATATCCCTCCTTGACATACCCATTTATTATTTTTATTATCCGTCCTTTTTCAATCTTTTCATCTTCGATAAGCCTCACGTCATTATCCCACAAGACCAGGATGCAACTGCCCGTATCATCTGAAACGACCATATTCGCTACCCTGCCGCCGTCAAATTCTCTTGTATCTCCCAAAAATTCCACTCTTGCATATAATGTCACCTCTATAGAAGGCTCGAGATCTGCTATTTTGACAACATTGAAGAAATTCTTCTTGAGTTTGTCTACAACGATCATGGCTGCCGCACCCTCATCTATAAGCTCCCCATATTTTTTCCTCTCCTCTTCCAATCTTTCCTCGAATTCTTCTTTGCCGAGCAAGTCCTTTACAGCTTCATACAATTCCTCTTTTCTGTAATTCTGCATTAGTTATGGATTGTTTCACCATTCATATTCTTTTCGTGATAGATTTTTATATGCCCGCTGAATTAAAAGCCATGAAACCCGTTTTGCAGGTAGCATTGGATTTGATAAATGCTCATCGTGCCATTCAGATAGCGAATGAAGCCGTTGCGGGTGGGGCAGACTGGCTGGAGGCAGGCACGCCTCTAATAAAATCCGAAGGGATGGATGCTATACGTCAATTAAAAAAATTTGGCAAAAAAATCGTGGCTGACATGAAGACCATGGATGTTGGGGCTGTTGAAGCGGAGGTGGCATCAAAGGCTGGGGCTGATGTAGTCTGTATACTTGGCCTGGCAAGCGATGAGACGTTGATGGAAGCCATAAAGGCTGCCCACAGGTACGGGGCGGAAATAATGGTTGATTTAATGGGCGTGGAAGATGCTGCAGAAAGGGCGATGGCGGTAGAAAAAATGGGGGCGGATTATATCTGCGTCCATGTTTCAATAGATGACCAGATGGCAGGTATGGAGCCATTCGAGGGTATAAAGCAAGTTGCGGAAAGCTGTAATCTGCCGGTAGCTGCTGCCGGCGGGATAAATAGTGAGAGCGCCCATATCGCAGTCGAAAATGGTGCGAGCATTGTGATTGTAGGGGGTGCAATTACGAAGGCGGCTAATGTGACTGAAGCGACGATGAAGATAAAAGGGGCTATTGATAGCGGCAGGGCCATAAAAACGGCTTTGTTCAAGAAATACGGTAAAGAAAATCTGCGGGAGGCGTTCAGCAAAGTTTCAACGTGCAATATCTGTGATGCCATGCATAATAAAGGTGCGATGCGGGATATTTTTCCGCTAAAAAAAGGTTATCACATGGTCGGAAAAGCATTGACGGTAAAGACAATAGACGGTGACTGGGCAAAAGTGGTGGAAGCCATCGATGCTGCTGATGAAGGAGGCATCATTGTCGTGCAGGCGGGCGAGGGCCGCAGGGCGGTATGGGGTGAGTTAGCCACTTGGAGCAGCGTGAAAAATAGGATAGGGGGGATTGTCATAGACGGGGCTGTTAGAGATATTCACGAAATTATGAAGAACGACATTCCCGTTTATACAAAAAAGATTGTTCCAGAGGCAGGTGAGCCCGAGGGATACGGAGAAATAGGGAGTGAAATAATTTGTGGCGGGCAGACTGTCAGGACTGGGGACTGGATAGTTGGGGACGACAGCGGTGTTGTTATTGTCCAAAAAGAAAGGGCGCAGGAGATAGCAAACCGTGCCCTCAATGTTCACGAAAGGGAAAATAGAATAAGGGAGGAAATAAAAAGAGGCAGCTCGCTGGGAAAAGTTCTGGAACTCAAAAAATGGGATAAAGTGAGATAGCTCTTTTCAGTAGCGGGTACCGGCAAGGGCAATTAAGTTTTCTTGTGAAGGGACCATAACTATTGAAGAAATATGCGTTGGATATTTTTCTAGTCATACCAGAGAATGACCATATATCCTTTCATTCATCCGCAGAAGCTGTTTGAAAGTTAACTTTAAATGCAAACAATGCATTAAAAATTACATGAAGGCTAGAAGTAATTGGTCATTCACTTTTCCCAAGCCGGATGAAAATATGTGCATTATTTGCACTACTTGTTATGATGACAAATCGCTGTTAAAATGATAAAATGAAAGCCAGATTTCTAGCAATTGTGATAATCGCTTTTTTCGTTATTCCAAACTCAGATGCGTCTGATCATACTTCCGTAAATGTTGTCTCGCAGGAGTTTGCATCAGTGAATGAATATTTCTGTGTAAATATCTCTATCTATCCAACCACATCCGTTGGAGGTGCTCAGTGTGACGTTTTATTCGATTCTTCTATCTTGGAAGCACAGAATGTTGGTAATGGCGGGATGTTTGAGGAATGGTGGAACATGAGCCTTGAAATAGATAACATAAATGGAACAATAAAAAATATTGTGGCGTTTAATTTTGGCGGGAATGGAACATCTTCTCCTGAAATTTTTGCCATCATCACATTTAAAGCAAAAGCATTGGGAACATCATACCTGAATCTAACCAATGTGATTGTGTCTGATGAATATGGGGAAGCGATTCCTTTTACAATTTCAAATGGCAGTGTTACAGTCGCAAACGATACAATACCACCTTCATTGTCCTATTACCTCAATCCTTCCTTACCAGACGGAGACAATGGTTGGTACATAAATAATGTCGAAGTTACACTTACAGCGTATGATGAGCATGATATTTCAGATATGAAATATAGAGTAGACAACGGCAACTGGCAGGGTTATTTCTCACCATTTAATATTACAGATAATGGAGAGCACGTTATAGCCTTCCATGCAATAGATAGCTTAGGAATCAGCAATTCCACATCCTTCACATTTAAGATAGATAAAACAAGTCCTTCCCTTTTGCACAACCTTGCAGGAACAGAAGGAAACAACGGATGGTATACAGGCAATGTTGAAGTAACGTTGACAGCAACAGATTCAATATCCGGAGTAAATGTTACAAAGTACAGGGGAGATAGTGGAGCATGGCAGGTGTACAACACACCATTCACTCTTTCATCAAACGGCAATTACCAGGTGGACTACTATTCCATTGACAATGCAGGAAATAATGCATCTGGAATGCCTTTCTCACTCAAAATAGATAAAACCAAACCATCGTCATCGTCATCTCTTTCAGGAACAAAAGAAGGAGGCGTATATAAAACAAGTGTTACCGTATCTATTTCAAGAAATGATGCAACATCGGGCATTGCATATACGAAATACCGCATCAATGGAGGAGCATGGACAACGTACAGCAATCCTTTCACGTTAACCCAAGATGACACGTATACCGTTGATTATTACTCCGTTGATAATGCTGGCAATACGGAAACAACAAAGACAACGACATTCGAGATACTTAAAAACCGACCGCCGGTAGCATCGTTTACTTACACCCCTCTAAATCCAATTGAAGGGCAGACTATATTTTTTGATGCCTCTTCTTCGTATGACCCCGACGGAAGCATTGCCTCGTATTCTTGGAATTTCGGGGATGGTTCCGGCAGCGGGAAAAATGTGCAGCATTCGTATCCAGCAGGCGGTTCATATACTGTTACATTAACAGTTACCGACAACGACGGAGCAACTACATACGTACAAAAAAATCTTAAAGTAGGTACAGAAAAAAAATTGCCCGTTGCCAATTTTAGTTATATGCCTTTACATCCGACAGTATCCAGTATCCTTCAGTTTACCGATTTATCATATGATACAGATGGCACAATAACAAACTATATATGGGATTTTGGAGATGGCAATATCAGTTATGAAAAAAACCCGACCCATACATATAATAAAGATGGTACGTACATAGTCGCTCTGGCCGTTACTGATGACGATGGAGCAACCGGCAACATTTCAAAAACCATAGAAATTTTACCGTCGCTTCCCGACTTGATTTTGGAAGATGTGAAATCTTCTATCTCGAAAAATGGAAATGCCAAAGTCACTGTAACAATAAAAAATGGTGGGAGCGAAGATGCAAGAAGTTTTTCTTGTACCCTTACAGTGGACGGAGAACTCTATAACCCAGAGTTTATTGACAGTCTCCGTCCAGGTGGCGAGATAAATGTATTTTTTTATCCTACTCTGTCAAAAGGGGCACATTTGCTTAATACTTCAGTTGATCCTGGCGACATTGTGGAAGAAAGCAATGAAAGTAATAATTATAAGACTTATTCCATATTTGTTTCATCTCCATCTCCCTGGAAAATTGATTGGAAAGTTGCCGCGCTGATTGGTATTCTTGTAATAGGATTGGTTGCCGTTTTGTTGTCGAATAAAAAGAAAAAAATTCAAGGGACAGAGAAAGACAACAAAAAGGTTTTGGTAGAGCCGGAGGAGGAAGTGAACAGATGTTTTGTCTGCCTGGGGAAAATAAAGCAGAGTTCATCGTTCACAAAATGTGATTGCGGTGCCGTTTTTCATAAAACATGTGCAGAGCGCATAGAAAAATGCCCAAATTGCGGAAAGGAACTGAGAGAGAAAACTACTTAAGCAGAGTTTGGATGTTTTGATAATGGAAAGAGTAGGTAGGTATAGGGATAAATTAAATTTGATATCTAAAAGGGCGGAGGAAATAGAGAAATGGATAATGGGCTATACGAGAGAAAAATTTGTTGGGGATGAAAAAACTAAATTAGCTGTTTATAAGGCATTCCAGGAGATTGTTGAGGCTGAAATGGATGTAATTGCCATGATATGCAAAGATTCTGGATTGGCACCGAAAGACGATTATACCAATATAGAGGCTTTAGAAGATAACGGGATTATTGATGAGGGAATGAAATCTTTCCTTATCGGATCAAATGGTTTAAGAAACAGGTTGGTGCATCTTTACAATAAATTGGATGATGTCATAGCGTTTAAAGGCATAAAGGAATTGATGCATGTACCGAGAGCATTTGTTAAAATGGTGGAAGGATGGATAGCAGCAAAATTAAGAAAATAAAGAAAGATTTTAACTTCTTGCACGAGCGAGTAATGGCTGTTCTCTTATTTGGCTCTTTTGTAAAAGGAGAAGAAAGCACGAGAAGCGATGTTGACATATGCATTATTGCCCCCTACGAAAAGGACAAAATAAACTTTTTAGGAGAGATTATGTCAAAAACCTGGGGATACGATGTGAGGCTATTTGAACTGATGCCGTTGTACATGAAGATGGAAGTTATAAAAAACCATAAGATTATTTATGCAAGAAATATCAGTGAGTTGTATGAGTATTTCTATTTTTACAGGAAGTTGTGGAAAGACCAGGAACAAAGGCAAAGAATAACTAAAGAAGAGGCGATACGCCTTTTTGAATGAAATTGCATTCATCTGCAAGTTTTATAAAATAAGAATTCCTTATATTTTTATGGAAACTTACGTTAGTAAAGTAACAACGGCTGGTCAGATAACTCTTCCCAAGACGTTGAGAAAATTTCTTAAAGTGGAAGATGGGTCATTCATTCAATTTGAAAAAGTCGGTGATGCGATAGTTCTAAGGAAGCTAGATGCTGAAGAGCATATTTTGGCTTCTCTCAAAAAAAAGATCAAAAAGAGCGGTGTCACCAAAGAAAAGATTGCCGAACTAATTGAAGAATCATCGAAAGAGGCTTGGAAGGAGACTTATGCTAAGGATTTTTCTTGATGCGAGAAGGAAATGAATCTTTACTTCTCGAATGTGGAAAGTTAAGATTGTGCAAGCTTTGTTCAAACAAATACGTATTGAAAGAAATAGAGAAAGTTCTTCACAAGCTTGGATTAAATGATGAAGAAATCCCTGAGACATTAACCTACTTATTTAGGTGTGTAACGATAGTAGAAGATCCATTGTATAGTGAGATTAAAAGCGCTTTTGAAGTACTCAACGATAAAAAAGATGCGCCAGTTTTGGCTGGAGCGTTAAATTTTGATTACTTCGTTACCGGAGATAAAGAATTATTGAGACACAAAGAAGCGAGGGCTGTGAATGCAAGAATCATACTCGAAAAATTGGGACTGCTCTAATTTGTACGAATCATTTTTCTTGTCTGAATATAATGAAATCTAAGCGAGAAAACCCAGACCTTTAGGTTTGGGATGAATCGCCTCTTTCATATCACTCACAAATGCGCCAGAACCCGTTAAACGATCCACTCCGGCAGAGTAAGCAGGAATAGGTCTCAATCTCGGAAGAAACAAGTGGATGGGATTGATAGAACAATCTCTCTGAATTTTCTACATATACAACAGAAGAAAAAATTACAATAAGTTTTATATACCCTTGTTATATTGTAGATTTTGAGAATAAATTACCGTATGGTGGAACGATAGTTCTTTAGGTCGTATGACCCACCATACGGGTGATATTATTTTTTATTTATATTAGGTTTCTGTTCTATTTTATCAATATAATCATCTAAAAATATAGTAATATCTGAGTTATATTTATAAACGTGTGAAAGTGTACTTTTGAATGATACAACATGTATTTTCTTTCCTTCCCTCTTTCTAAGCATTTTGACAATTGGTAAAAAATCTTGGTCACCAGATACTAAAATCCCTTCATCATAGGTATCACAAATATCTAACATTGTAGAACCAAGCAATATATCAATTTTTTTGGATTTATGTGGTGGAAGACTGATAACTGCCCCACAATTATCGCATTTTGGTTCAACTACAGTTTTGCAATTTGGGCATATCAATTGTCGTTCTCTCTCTACAATTGGTTCTTTAATGACAATTATCCCTCTACGTTCCAATGATTCAAAAAATCTTGATTGACCTTCATTTTCTGGATTTTCTGGAGTGAAATAATATGTATGAACTATATTATTTTCACAAAACATTTCTGTTAAAAGTGAAATTAGATTCTCTGGTCTTACCTTTATATTATATAAGTTACGTGCAGATATGTATATATTAGATGAGTCAATAAAAATGAATGTTTTAGGCAAATATTTATCAGTCATTATAGCCACCTGTGATGAATGTAAAGCCCTATTAGT
>JAYEJS010000021.1 GCA_034660695.1 Candidatus Thermoplasmatota archaeon
ATACGCTTCGGGCTTCAGCCCGGAGTAGTTAACTAGTATCAAAGGAAATCAGAAAATGACGATTTCTACTGCAAATTTTAACTAATCCCAGAAAACGAATTGTATTTTCTCGAAAGTATTCCTGTATTATCTCTCTGGATTTCCCTTCTAGTTTTCTGTAAATTACCTGGCTTTTACTCACTTCGCCTGTGGATTTACATGCCTCGTTGACGAATGAAAGAGACAGAGCTGCAGTTACTAATGTGGCGGTTATTGGTTTTGGACCTATCTCATTCTTCCGTTTTTTTACAACAACCGATTTGGTAAATCGATTGACTAATTTTGCTTTCATTGTCCCATCCCTACGGTTTCCTAAACCGTGGGAAGCATTCAAATTTTTCTAAAAATTTTGCTGGTTATCTACTGACGTAATTAAAAATCCGTAACTCTTCGTTTTATACCATATGAACGCATCGGTTTTTCGATTTTGTCATTGAGCCGCTGTCTAATGTATACTTCATGGATTCGTTAGTCACACTTCTTCTTTCCCATGAAACGAAATTTTACAAGTGATAGAGAATATGCTAAAACAACCGATAAATTTATACGGTATGGATGTTATTCACCATGCCATATGAAAAAGATACCACCTACTGAGGTTGCGAATACATTCGGAAGGCTCCGGGAGGAATATCCGGGATATATTCAATTACAATTCTCAAATGGAAGTTGGTGCGTTAGACACGCCACCAGTGTATGGGATAAGAAAAAGAAAAAAACTAGAAAAATTGCTGAGCACCTCGGCGTAATTTCTACCGATGGAAAATTCAAAAAGAAGATTCCCAGAAATGCCATTCGTGGAACAAACAGAGAGATATTTCAGTACGGTAATGGCACAACTGCTTATCATTTCCTGAAGGACGTTGAAGTAATTCTTGAAGAATTGACTCCATACAACCAAGAAATAATCGCCTATGCAATAATAAAATTAATAGATTCAAAGCCTCTGAGATTATTAGCATCTGGATGGGAAAAATTATACCTATCTAGAGAAAAAGCTGTAAGCCTCTCGCCTAAACACATATCCTCCGTTTTGAAAGATATTGGCACCGATGTTTCTTCCTGGTACGAATTATTTTCACAACTTACTTTCGATGGAGATATTGTCCTCTACGATTTAAGCCGAATATTCACGTATTCAGAGAATATCAAAATAGCTGAAAAAGGGTATAATAACAAACGTCTATACCTGAACCAGATAGGCGTTACAATGGCTTTTTCTTCAATAACTCAATTACCAATTGGGATCGAAATATTTCCCGGTTCTATGAAGGAAACTAAGATTATCAGAGATTTCCGAAAAAGATTCCCAAAAACAGATATGGGATATATATTTGATAGAGGGTTTACGGATTATACCTTATTAGACGAATTAAAGAAAGATAATACCCACTATATTATACCCTTAAAAAAGGATTCGAAATATATGGATCTTAGATGGGCACGGTGGAATGGTCCGTTCGTTTATAGGAATAGACCTGTCCTTTGGAGTAAGAAAAAGTCAGAGTATGGGTATACATACTTCTTTGACGACCCAAAGGTTAGAGGAGAACAAGAAACAGCTCTTCTCAAGCATGTAGAAAAAGGAGAAATCACCCTTAAAGAATTTGAAGAGAAACGAAAACTGGCTGGGATAATGGGCATACTTTCAGATTTTGATAGAAGTGGGAAGGTAATCTATGATCTATACAAAGGACGAGAAGATGTGGAACTGGCATTTGATGCTTTAAACAATGCGGTGGATTCTGACAAAACATATCTCAGGAGTGAAGAGAGCGTTAGAGGGTATTATTTCATATCATTTATCGCACTGAGGGGTTATTTCAGTATATTGAAGCGCTTAAGAGAGAAAGAACTCACAAGTAAAATATCTGTTGAAGAAGTTTTATTTGAACTTTCTAAGGTAGAAAAGATAGTAGAGAGAAGTGGAAAGGAATATTATGCAAAGATCCCAAAACGGGCAGGTAAAATAATGAAATTGTTCCCGGAAATATTTACAGTGGAATAACCACATTTACCCAAACATCACGAGCGATCATTTAAATTGTAAGGAAAACCTATGGCTCAAACTGCGGAGTTACAGTTCCCAAAATGATACAGACATCTATGATGACTTGTACTTGACTGTAAATGTTAGCAATGGCGATAATGAGCCACCAACCGTTGATATTGTTAAACCAGAAAATAGTATTTATATTTTCAACAGAAAAATACTACCTAATGCTTTCCCATTAATTATTGGAGAAATAACGATTCAGGCCCATGCAAATGATGAACAATCTGGCATCGCAAAGGTAGAATTTTACATTGATAATATTTTAAAACATACGGACATTGAAAGCCCATATGAATGGCTTTGGGATGAAAATGCCGTAGGTAAGCATGAGATAAAGGCGATCGCTTACGATACTGCAGGCAATACTGCCGATGCTGAACAGGAAGTCTGGATATTTAATATCTGACTGCCTTAAATACACCTTCAATTTGAATTAAGTTCTTTTTCGATATATGCTGAAATCATTTCCATGGTCTCTATGGGACAAGAAAAATCACTATTATCCAACACATCACGTTGAATGCGTGAAAAATCTCG
>JAYEJS010000022.1 GCA_034660695.1 Candidatus Thermoplasmatota archaeon
TAATTACAACCATGTTCTGGTTGGGCTTGGGACTATGTATCCAACTGGAACGTAGTAAAAAGTATTGTGGAGTGATTCATCTCTGGGCTGAAGCCCAGAGGATTCTCACTCCATTTTGACTAAAAAGGAAAAAAGGTATATAGAAAAGGGAGTTGATATTGCGCTAGCGACAGATATGCTCTCACTCGGTTTTACCAAATCTTATGATGTTGGAGTGTTGGTAGCTGGAGATCTTGATTACATAAAAACGATCGAAGCACTTAAAAAACAGGGAATAATAATTGAAATTGCTTGCTTTAAATCAGCGGCATCTGGAGAACTAATAAGATGTGCTGACAGATATATTGAATTGGACAAAATTGCTACAGAAATAAAAAAATAACATTTTAACGGGCAGCCGATAAGCCCAGTTTTGTTGGCCCATCGCGCAGAGGTTTTTCCCGCTGCCCGTAGAGGTATTTTCAAAATAATATATCAAAAGGAATATTTAAAACTGTCGGTCTTATGTTTTGTCATACTTCTCACTTGTTATATCCTAACTTCCGTATTTTTAAGCACATAAATTTAGTTTTTCCAAAATCCCCTTCTGTTTCTTTGTAATTTCTGTAAGAATCGTATGTGCTTATATTGTAAACACATATCATTACATGTGGATTGCTATCGCCAGCATGAAAAAATGAAGAAGTTCTAAGGAGAAAAACAGGCATTTAGGAGAATCAGGCAGCAATTATCGATCATAACATGTGCTTAAAATGTGGGAAGTCAGGTTATATACACAAATAAAAGGAAAGAGGAATGAATTTTCTTACGCTGCCTTCATCGTGCGGGCATAAAATTAATATGCCCTGGCACATTGTCGTAGCATGGGTTTGCCTGACGTGCAATCGTGGAGACCTCGATCAAGTTTTAAGCTGACGAGAGTAGGCATAAAAGGAATTAAAAAGCAGGTGTATATAAGACGCCCCCACAGGACGGTTCAGCTGACGGTTGACATGAACGTATTCGTTGATCTGCCGGCGTCCAAAAAAGGCAGCGATTTATCAAGAAATTCAGAGGTTATGGAGAATACAGTGGAACAATCTGTGAGGGAGCCTTCGTCCAGCCTCGAGGCATTATGCGGTGAAATAGCCAAAAGGCTGCTGCAAAAGCATGAATATGCCACACGCTCCGAAGTACATGCACATGCAGATTATTTTCTGGATAAGTTCACCCCTGGAAAAAGAAAAACGATGGAACCCTACAAAATAATGTCGGAAGTTGTTGCCACCAAAGATGGAAACATGCGAAAATTTATTGGTGTTGAGGTGATGGGGATGACCGCCTGCCCCTGTGCTATGGAAACAATAAGGAAGGCATATGGGAAAGATTTGAAAATGACACATAATCAAAGGTGTATATCAACGCTTATAATGGAAAGCAGAGGAAATGTGGATGCTGACGATCTCATAGATATAGCAGAGGCATCGATGAGCTCGCCCACATATGAAATCCTTAAAAGAGCCGACGAAAAGGAAGTTGTTGTTCATGCCCATGAAAATCCAAAATTTGTTGAGGATGTTGTGAGAGATATCCTTACAAACGTTCTGGAAAAATATCACAATTTGCCCGACGATATTGAAATTGTAGCAAGAAGCGAAAGCTTGGAATCGATTCACAAACATAATGCATTTGCTGAAAGAAAAACAACGTTAGGAGAGTTAAAAAAGTAGAGGAATAAAATGTTGGCTGAATGTACTGAGCATGGTTGTTATAGGGGCGAAAAATGCCCCATGTGCGGGGAAAAAGGAAAGTTTTTTATGAATGACCGAGAAATAAAAAAACTGAGCGGCACAATGGCTGGAATACTGAGACACTTCCCGGAACAATTTGGTTTGGAAATGGATGAGCATGGATGGGTTGAAATAGAAGATATGGTGAACGCTATAAAAAACACGAGAATGAACTTTCACTGGCTGAGAAAAAAGCATATACTGGCAATGGTGGAAACGGATGAAAAGGGAAGATACCAGGTAAGACATGAAAAGGTAAGGGCAACCTATGCCCATACAGTGGAGATAGATCTGTCAGACCTGCCCTTTGCCGAAGCAGACGAACTTTTTTATCCTGTCACAGAAGAAGAGGCAGAGATTGTGATGGAACAGGGGCTTTTTCCCACCGACAGAACCAAAGTTCATTTGAGCGAAAGCAAGGAGAAAGCAATAGAAGCGGGAAAAGTAAGAACGTCAAATCCGGTTATACTGAGAATAGACGCTGCCACCGCAAGGAAAGATGGAATGGAGATAAGAAAGGCGGGCAAGGATGTGTGCATATCAGATGAAATAGACGTAAAGTACATATCGAGGGTGGAGTAAAATTTGTGAAGGCCGCTATCACTAAATTTTTATATAAATTCATGAATTCGAATACCAACACGGGCTCGTGGCTCAGCTAGGTAGAGCAGCAGGCTCTTAACCTGTCGGTCAGGGGTTCAAATCCCCTCGAGCCCGCTGTCATTGATTTGAGCTATGAATCAATATTATAAACTTCTTTGTAGATCGGCGATTTTACTATTTCATCTATTTTTTTCCTGAAAGATACCACCCTCTCTTTTTGTTTTAATGATTTTGCCATCAGCATCTTTCCCTCCTTTCCCTCAATTTTATTCTCTTCCAGGAATTTATCTCTGTATATGGATGGGAAAACATTGTAGGTGCAGAACGGTATTATTTTTGGGCCGGCTGAATAGTGTATGTTGCATCTTTGCACACGGTTAACGTCGTAATTGTAATAGTCCTGAAAATGCATCATCCCCATAAATATGAAGTTGTGGTGGAATGTTCTAAGGCTTGAATAATCTCCTTTTTTTATGATACTGTCCGCCACCATGTCAGATACTTTTTCTCCGTTTGGCAGCTCATCCTGTGTTATGTAATCCAAAAGTTTATTTGCAAAAGCTTTTCTGAAACTTTTATATCTGACCGCATCCGGAATAATTTTGGCGCTCAACAAAACTTTTTTAAGAATACTACCATCTAATTTGGATATATCTCCTATAAATTTGTCCACGTCTATAAATTGAGTTATCGGAATCAGCTTATTTTTTTCTTTATCAACGTACACGTAGGTGGCTATGCCGCACTTCTCGTTATTATAAAAATGAATATGGGGCTCCTTGCCTATAACGTCGGCCAGCGACGCCACGGTTGGCACAGGATACCATGCTTCCATCCCAAAATTGAATTGCCCTTTCAGCTCCTTTACGATGTCTGACTGAACAACCCTGAGTTTATCCCTATCACCTTTCTTGATGTACCCGACGAGAGAAATTGGCTGAAAATTAATGCCTTTTATTCCTTTTTCCATGTTATGCATTGCAAATTTGATAATGCCCGGCATTTCTTTTAGATTAAGTTGGCTTGCCGTCGGAACAAGGACAACACTTTTTATCCCGCCTTCTATGTACGCCTGAAGAGCAAAAGGTATTTCATAATGATTTTTTGGGTTGCTCTCTGAATCTGGACTTATGCTGTCAAAAGATGTATAAATGGTTTTTAAGCCCGCTTTCCTCCATCTTGTAACTTTTTCTACAGCCTTTTGATGATTTTCGAAATAATCAATTCCTATTGAAATAGAGTTCGTATTTAGCTGTACATGGGGGGAACCCAGTTCTACCGATGCCCTTATTATTTCATCCAGATCATCTCTTAAAGATGGCTCTCCTCCCGTAATCTGAATCGGAGGTGTATATCCATTATATTCTCTTGCCACCTTAATTCCATTTATTATATCTTCCATGTCTGGCTCATATGCGAAGCCTGCTTTCTCTTCATAAAAAAAGCAATACCAACATCTTAAATCACACCTATTTGTCACAACAACATTTAAGAGGGCAGTAGTGTCTTTGTGTTGGTCGCAGAGCCCACAACTCACAAGGTCATTTCCATGCTTTATGTTTGTATTTATCTTCGCCACTTTCCTATCAGTTGGCTTAAATTTCATTATTTTATTCCAGTATTCCTTTGTTCCTATTCTTTCAATTGTCCCGCTTTGCTTCAAAAGATAAACGATGCCGTCCTTCTCGACGTAGGCGGCGGTTAATGTTTCAGGCATGCCCCCTTTTTCTAGGGAAAATTCATCAACACTTTTTGTCATTTCCAATATATTAAAACCATTATCCCCTGCATACTCTTCTATCGAGTCCATGATGCTCTGCTAACCACCCTGGATATTTAAAATTTTTCTTATCGCCAGGTCAACCACGCAAAAACAAAAACTTACTTATACTTACCATATATTTTGAAGATGAAAATAAATGAAGAGGATTTGTATTTTGGTGGCCATACTTTTGATATTACCATCGATGTTCGGTAGCCCTCGCCAATCTGAAATTCCTGAAAAGGAAGATTTGGTAGATAATATGCCCACGCTGGAAAATGTTTCCTCGTTTATAAGTGCCATTCCCTCGATAATCCGGAGCGTTGATTTTAATGTCCAAAAAAATCTCACAATGGAATTGGTTGTCAGGACGGGAAATGTCGATATCCTGTATGAAAAAACACAGCCATGGCTCAAATATGCCGTCCTTGAATTTTATAGCGTAAATGGGATAAACATAAGTAACTTGGAAATCCAGAATTTTTTCAATGAAATAGATTTACTGCCTCCCGAACTGAGACAGGCCATAGCCTTCATTCTGTATTCATTAAACAATGCCACACTTTTGTGCCGTGATGCGACAAAAAATCTGACAGAGGAAGAAATAGATTTTTTGAGAACTGACAATGAAACACAATCCGACCTGCTGTCTATTATTAAAAACACCATAAAAGAAAAGATAGGCATATTCCCGAATCTTGATCTTTTTTACAGCGAGTCGGATAAACTTTCCTTTATACTGCAAAAGATTGATACCGAAAAAATGGTGGAAGGAAGTTTAACTCTCCTTGAATCAATAAGGTATGCTGTCCCGGCAATTGAAAAATACGGTGATATGTATGCAGACGGGATAGTTCTCAAAGACCCGTCAGGAATGATAATTGTGGGTGGAAACGGAACAAACGTGTATGATGGAAAATATTCTCTAATACTTGACCTCGGCGGAAATGATGTATACGATACCAAAAATATTGATGGTGAGGCGGCACTCGTGGTGGATGTTGCAGGAAACGATCGTTACCGGGGTAAGATAGCAAATTCATTTCTGGGGATAAGTATGCTGCTCGACCTCTCCGGCAACGATTTTTACACATCCGGGGACTGGTCCCAGTCATATGCATGCGCCGGCATCTCTTTCATGCTGGATTTTGACGGCGATGACATTTATGCTGGCGGTAATTATTCCCAGGGAAGTGCCAATGCGGGCGGGATCTCCATACTCGCCGACATGGATGGCAACGATACGTATAGTACCAAAGACTGCTCACAGGCATTTGCAAATGGAAATGGTTTCTCCTTACTGGTAGATGTATCCGGCAATGATATGTATAATGCCGTACATCATTCTCAGGGAAGCGCCACATCCGGGGGCATGGCCATCCTACTTGATTTTCTGGGAGATGATAAATATGTCTCGAAAAAAAATTCTCAGGGCGCAGGCGAGGGATGGACAGATGGGTTGAAAAGATCGAGCATAGGCTCCCTCATAGATTTTTCCGGGAACGATATGTACAAAACAGATGAATTTTCCCAAGGGTTCGGACAAACTGTTGGAGTGGGGGTTATTGCTGACTTTCTCGGAAACGATAGATACATATCAAAAAACTCCTCGCAGGCATGCAGCAAATTTTTTGGCATAGCCCTTCTGGCAGATATGCACGGCAACAATACATATGAAAGCAAATATCTTTCAGGAGAGCATGAGTCTACCGGAGGCATATCATTGCTGATAGATGGAATCACTTCTACTTTCAACGAAAAATTGTGGGAACTGCTCCGCTATATCTCTCAAAACAACATTATTCCAATTTCTTCATTCATTGGGATATAACCTTTTCAATGTCATATCAACTATCCTCTTTGCCCCGCCAACATAATGTTCTATGTCAAGAACACGTTTTATCTCCTCCTCGCTCAGCAAACCTCTTATTTTTTCGTTTTCTAGAAGAACTTCTTTAAGGTGCTTTCCGGTCTTACTTGCTTCAATAGAACAAACTCTCAGAATTTCATGGGCAGCCTGCCTGCCCATCCCCTTTTCGACCAGCAAAATCATTACGGCTTCAGCCATTGGCAGGCCCCTGCTTCTTTCTATGTTCTCTTTCATTTTCTCAGGATAGACGTCCATCTTTGAAAAAACTTCTTTCATCTGCACCAGAATCCAGTCAGTGAGAATTATCGAGTGTGGAATTATGAACCTCTCCGATGATGAATTGCATAAATCTCTCTCATGCCATTGAATTGCATTTTCCCATGACGGCAGAAGGTTGACCCTCACAATCCTTGAAAGCCCGCATACCTGCTCGCATATTATTGGATTTCTCTTGTGCGGCATTGTGGACGAGCCTACCTGCTTTTTTGCAAAAGGCTCCGCCACTTCCCCGATTTCGCTCCTCTGCAGATTCCTTACCTCAGTTGCAAATTTTTCCGTAGAGGCAGCGATATTCGCAAGCATAGACATAAGAACAACATATCTGTCCCTGCCGACAATTTGTGTCGAAGGAATCTCTGCCTTGAGCCCCAGTTCGTTCATTACGGCATCCTGTATTTCAAAGAAATGGTTGCCCAATGCGGCTCCGCTGCCGACTGCCCCGGACATTTTGCCAACCGTTAGTTCTTCCTTGCATCTTCTTACCCTTTGTATATGTCTGTCCGTTTCAGAGGCAAAAACTGCCATTTTCATACCGAATGTTATAGGCAATGCATACTGCCCGTGAGTCCTGCCGAGCATGACCGTATCTCTGTACTTTTTTGCCAGTCCTGCCAAGGACTTTTTCAATTCTATGAGGTCATTTTCGATAATACTGACGGCTTCCGTAATCTGAAGAGCATTTGCCGAATCGACTATGTCATACGACGTTGCCCCTAGATGAACGTATTTGCCGGCATCACCACATGCTTCGGTTAAGGCCTTAGCCATAGCCATGACATCGTGGTATATCTCTCTCTCTATCTCCTTGACTCTCTCAATTTTAACATAATTCAGGTTTGCCTTCCTTGTTATCTCCTCGGCCGCTTTTTTTGGGATATTTCCAAATTTTGCGTGTCCCCTTGCAAGAGCTGCCTCTACTTTCAGTTGATATGAAAGACGGCTTTCCTCACTGAAAATTTTTTTAATCTCATTTCTGCCATATCTAAAATCAAGTGGGCATATTAGATTCATACAATTGTATCTCCCAGGGATTATAAATTGTTTTCATTTTTTGCCTTGTTCGCCAGTATATGGGCCTGCCTTATGGGTTCGGGAATGCGACATCTGCAAAATTTTTTCGTTATGGCCAAGGAACTTCCGAGGGATATTTTATGTCCGGGGGAGACATAGATGGGCTTTCCTGCCCCATAAATCGCTCCAATTTTTTCGCCATCCATGAAAACGTATTTTCCTTTTATCTTACCGCACAACAATTTCTTGGCAATGCCGATGGATGGAATGGAATGCAAAACGCCAAAATGGGAAGCCATTCCCATCTGCCGGGGATGGAGAATGCCGTTTCCATCTATCATGACAACAGATGGTTTTTCTTTATCGATAAGTTCATGCAAAACCGGCAACTCACGATATGAGAGATATGTGGGTATGTAAGGAAATGTTAATTTTTTGATTGTTACCTTTCTTTTTATTATGTTTCCATCCGTATCTATTTCCACACATGCCCCATATGCTTTATCGCCGGCACAGGCAACATCTATGCCAGCCACCGTTTCCACTTCCTTAAATCTGTCTTTTGTGATGACTTTATTCCTCAGAGATATCTGCTCTTCCCTCAATTTTTTTAAGGGATAGCACGTTTTAAATTCATTAAAAAAGTAGCTGGCATTGCTCTCGTTACCAGAAGATACGACATTATATTTCTTTCTCCATTCCTTCAAAACTTTTTTTACCGCAGAACATGCAATTTCATCGCCCAGTGCAATGGATATTGTCCTGTAAGTCGAAAATTTTCCTTCCGGAATTTGCTCCACCAGCAGTTTAATCTCTTTATACAAATCCACAACAATAAACATTATATCAGTTTATGTAACTATTGGAATGGAAGAAGATGCAATAGAAATAGTTACTCATACCCCCACATGTCTATGTTTTCGTGCCAGTGGGAATATATTTTATCTTTCACTTGCTTGCTGATTTTGTATTTGTTGGGCTTATAATTTTTTTGTGAGTCGATGTAATCCTTGAACCGTCCCTCGGATTCTTTAAAATTTGGCAGATTCAGTGAATTGTATATATCTTCCAACGTTTTCAGTGGCTGTTTTATGAAATTTTCATATCTTACTTCAGTATAATCCTCCTCTTTTATAAGATGCTATTCCCTGAAAAATTTTTCATACATTGCACTGTAAAAATAAAAAATATTTTCTTCAATTTCCCCCATATCATATTTTTGTAATGCAAATATAGGCATTATCCCATCATAAAGACGTTTTGTCGAATAAAAAACTTCATAGGGATTGCGATAGAGATGTATAAATTTTGCATCCGGATAAATGTCAATAAGCTGTTTTATCCTGCCCGTATTTGAAGGATTTTTGAGAAGTATCCTGTTTTTTCCCTCCCTATAAACAACTTTTTTCAGTAAATAGGAGTATGTCTGCTGCCATCTTTTTACAATTTTATCAGGCGATTTAAAAAGCACATATTTATCAAAGTACCCCCTCATTTTTCTCGGGAAATACCAGCCATGATAAGGGGAATAAGGGCTTAAGTTTGCCATTGCGTACTCCTCTTCGTATGGATAGTCCGCTGCCATTTTTACATCATCCATCGGCCTCGTTTCGGGAAGGCTGTCGGAAAGTAATTTTTTGAAGAATTTTTCCATAAAAATAAAGTTGCGGGGAGCCATCGTCTGAAAAGTCGATACATAGGACATATTCGTGTCGTGACTCATCAGATAATGGAGGTATGTCGTACCACCTCTGAAATGTCCGACTATGAAAACAGGTTCGGGTTCTACTTTATTTATAGCATCATCATGTTTCCTTTCGATTAATCTTGGTAGAGAAGTCAATGAAGTAAGCATTGTTATATAGACGGCCCTTGTCATATACTTCGGATTCACCCTGAAAGCATTTTCTGCAAGCATCATTAGCCAGTTGGAAAATGTGCTACCAGCCAGAGGTTGTTGCTTAAATGCCAGGAACTCGTTTTCGTTGCCCATAGAGTAAGTGAATCGACGAGTTGTTTTAATAATTTGTTGCATCGCTCGTCGCCAAATCTGCAATTTTGCATCAAGGATTTGAACAATCCATGGATTCCAACCAGGCCAGACCTTGACTGCGATGGAACCATAAGTTGGACGGGAGTAAATCCGGGTTCGACAGCCACCACCAATTTCAAAAACAAACTTTTTAATATAACCAAAGCTTAAAAACTGGAATGGCATCATTTAGCATATTCGAGCATACTGCCGACATAGGCATAGAAGCATATGGGGCAACGCTGGAAAAGGCGTTTGAAAACGCTGCAAAAGGGATGTTTTATATAATTACGGACGGGAGCAACATAGATGCCATTGAAAGGAGAGAAATAAAAATACCCGTTGACTTGGATGAGGAACAATTACTGGTGGACTGGCTGTCCAACCTCCTGTACATAAATGACGTAGAAGGGCTTGTATTCGGGGATTTCGAAGTAAAGATAGGTAATGAATTAGCTGGAGAGGCGTGGGGGGAAAAGTATGATAGGAATAAGCACGGATACGGGGTTGAAATAAAGGCAGTGACATATCATCTGCTGCAAATCAAAAGAAATAAGAAAGGTTTTTACATAAAAGTGCTATTTGATATATGAGGGAAAGAAAAATATGTGGAACGGACCTTTGAATAAAATAGGGGAATATAGATACGAGATACCGAAAACTTATAAGGGGGAAAGAGGGAATCTAAATATGCGGACATCCGGCATAATATATGCCAGCGATGAGATGATAGATGCAATAAAAAAGGATAATGCTTTAGAACAGGTAGCCAATGTTACCACTCTGCCAGGCATTGTGGGAAAATCAATGGCGATGCCCGAGATACACTGGGGGTACGGCTTTCCCATAGGCGGTGTTGCTGCCACCTCTGCAGATGACGGGACGGTGTCCCCCGGCGGCGTGGGTTTTGACATAAATTGCGGAGTCAGGCTTGTGAGAACAAATTTGAAAATTCATGACATGGACAAAGAAAAGGTGAGGGGTTTGGTGGACGAGATGTTCAAAAATGTGCCTTCCGGGGTGGGCAGTAAAGCAAAAGTCAGGCTCAATAAGAATCAACTGGACGATGTAATTGAGATGGGGGCAAGGTGGGCTGTGGAGAATGGATATGGATGGGAAAAGGATTTGGAAACTCTTGAGGAAAACGGCTGTCTGGAAACGGCTGATTTATCGCACATTTCCGAAAAGGCCAAGGATAGGGGTAAGTCCCAGGTCGGGTCGCTCGGGGCTGGCAATCATTTTTTGGAGATACAGAGAGTAGCAAATATATCCGATGATATGGCGGCAAAAACCTATGGTGTGGAAAAGGACCAGATAGTTGTGTTGATTCATACCGGGTCGAGAGGATTCGGCCACCAGATATGTACCGACCATTTGAAAGTGCTGGAGCAGGCCGTGAAGAAGTATGGCATAGGATTGCCGGATCGTCAGCTTGCCTGCGCTCCCGTGCACAGCGAGGAGGGACAGTCATATCTCAAGGCGATGGCTGGCGCTGCAAATTTTGCATGGTGCAACCGGCAGATGATAGTTCATTGGGTTCGTCAATCTTTTGAAAATGTTCTTGGAGAAAATGCGGAGGATATGGAAATGAACATTGTATATGACGTCTGTCATAACGTGGCAAAACTTGAAGAGCATGAGATTGATGGAAAAAAGATGGAAGTGTATGTTCACAGAAAAGGAGCTACAAGGGCATTTGGGCCAGGAAGGAAAGAAATACCTTTGCAGTACAGGGAAGTAGGGCAGCCCGTTCTTATTCCCGGGGATATGGGCACCGAGAGCTATCTTCTCAAAGGCACTAAGGAATCAGAGGAAACTTTCGGCTCCACATGCCACGGTGCAGGAAGAGTGCTTTCAAGAAGTGCTGCCAAGAGAAAATGGAGAGGAGAGGAGATAGGGGCAAAATTGGAAAGAAAGGGAATATATGCACATCCTGCGAGCTGGAGCGTGATGGCAGAGGAAAGCCCCGATGCCTATAAGGATGTGAGTCAAGTTGTAAATGTAACGCATGGAGCAGGTTTATCATTGAAAGTGGCGCGTATGATCCCTCTCGGAGTGGTTAAGGGTTAATATTGCTTACTTGACTTCGCCACACAGCTGCCTTTCGGTTTCTTCTCCCAACTGTTTGGAGAGTGTGAAAGAAATGGTAGCTAACCCATGGTGTATAGATTAATCAGATACCCAACATCTATCATAAGAGGCAATGACTGAAATACCTTCCATATCTCACAATAGAAAGCTATGAAAAGGGGAAAGCTAGGCATATCCCCCGATTTTCAGGCTCGGGTCGCCGAAAAGTATCCATTCCTGGGTAGTCTTCGCATCAAGTGCGGTATCATTAAATGCTCTTTCATTCCAATCTATCGGGAACTCGTTAAGATATGAGACAATGGCTTTTCCCCATGCCTCTCCAAGAATGCGGACATTATTTTCACCGTACTCGTTGAAGAAAAGGATGTCTATCCAGTCGCCCCCTCCTTTTTTGACCTCTCCCTGTTTATCTTCTTCCCCGTATCCCAAGCCTGTACATCCCAGCGTAGCGATAGAACCGCCTTTGATGCAGCGTGTTAGCCACCAGCTCCAGCACTCTGGAACAGGCAGGCCGAATGTCCAAGTAGAACGGAACAGACTTACATTAAACAAACTGTTGTGGCAGCCGCCGACAATGCATACTGGGAGTTTGTCTTTGTTTGAAAGTAACGGCATTTGAAATA
Source organism: Candidatus Thermoplasmatota archaeon (assembly GCA_034660695.1). Classification (NCBI taxonomy): domain Archaea; kingdom Methanobacteriati; phylum Thermoplasmatota; species Thermoplasmatota archaeon. The sequence goes on from JAYEJS010000022.1 coordinate 12,041, forward strand.
TCTGGAGGCCATATATCCATGTTTTTTCATCATATGGAGGATGTGTCGCCCAGGTTGTGGGGCTTCCGTGACCTGCGAAATAGAGAAAACCACATCCCTGGTTGATGGTTTTGACGACATCAGCCCAACCCTGTAAAGAACCATCAGATGTCCACAATTTTATCGGTTCAAATCCTGGCATCCTGTCCAATGCCTGCTGATTGGCCACCTCCCCCTCATAATAATCGTTAAAAGTGTATGTATCGCCGCCCACCACCACCATTTTTTTGAACCATGAGTCATTGCATTTCCCTTCTTCGTAATTTATGATTTTATCGACCATTATTTCAACCTCGAAGTTGTTTCTGCATGGAAGGCGCCCGATGTAAACATCGGGGTACAAATCCATTATGTCGTCCGCTGATTTATTGGCACGCCATTCCCCGAATATGCCGTTATTGTTGGTATCCCAGCTGGAGAAATTTCCATCCGCATCATATACATCTGCATAATACAAATCGCTGATGTATCTGTCCTCCTTTGTAGCCACATTGTCCTCTATATGGCTGTACCTCACCGGCATAAGCCATTCTTCTTGCATACCTGGCTTTCTCCCCCCCACAAGTAAAACATAACCTATACTCCATTCGTCAAGAGCATTTTTAATGAAATATTTTACCTTCTCTGCATCATCCCTGCCCTGAACGGTGAAATAATTGCCGTTATAGATTTCATCAAGTGAAACAATTATCGTTTTTACACCATAGCTTTCCTTATGCTCTACCAGCGGCTGCAGAGCATCGCTGAATTCCGCTGGCGTTACAATGAGCAAGTCATAAGCATCATCAACTAGCGGTGCTAATTGCTGGGAAGACATTTCATAGGTATGGGCAGCGTTATCCTTTACATCGCTTAATCCCGTCAAAGCAGAACTACACAAAAACAAAACCATACATACAATTGCCATTATTTTTTTCATTTTCTTGCCTCTCTACCATTAAATGGGTTAGTGGATTATAAAACTATTTATTCATAGATAGATGGAATGCTTTGAAAAAGTAGTCAAAAAATGAAAAAAGCCATAAGCAGACCGGAAAAATGATTTGAGAAATGATCTGCAGGATTCAACAAAATTTTGAATACGCCTTCCCACTTTTTTATTTACCTTC
>JAYEJS010000023.1 GCA_034660695.1 Candidatus Thermoplasmatota archaeon
AATACATTTATAAGCCAATAAAGTATTAAATACCCGAAAAGGGAATTGCATGAAGGGATTTATCATACTGTGGTTCATTCTGAATTTAATTGCCGTAATCGGCTCCCTCCTAAGTGTTCATTTTTCACCTGATACATTATTTGATTTTCCGTATTTTCACTTATTGGGCATTGTTTCTTTATTTGCCATATTAAATCTGCCGTTTTATACGGCATATGAAAGACTGATAGGAGAGCGATAGGAATTTCGAAATCAAAAAATCTTTAAGGGCATTAAGCCGATACCAAATGATGATTAACATGAAGATGCCGTTTTATGTTGTCAATGCGTTTACCAATAAGCCGTTCAGTGGAAATCCCGCAGGGGCTATATTAAATGCCGATGAACTGGATGAAAAAACGATGCAGAACATTGCAGCAGTGACGGTGGCATTCCTTTGGGGGAGAAAAACGATTTCATGCCTCAAGGAGAAACTTCCGTCCCAGGACAAAGCTGATGCGTTTGCAGATGTTTCTCCATCAGAGGCTGAGGAGTGATTATACTCTTTCGAGTCAGTGGCAGCCGTGAGTAAAGCGTGTGAAAAACCGTCGGGTATATGTAATCGTTAACGAGCAGGGCATCCTCATCTTACAGCAACTCTCCCACTTCATCTTCGACGGCATTTATTATTTCGCCCTCGTGAACCATTTTGAAAGCGGTTTCAATATCCGTATACATTGCCCTGTCCTCTTCATGCGGCGGAATTTTTCCCCTTATGCATTTATATGCTGTTGAAACTGCCCTTGACGGTTTAAGCTCGTGAAATTCCAATGCCTGAGAGGATGTTATGAATTCTATTGACACAATTCTTTCTGTATTCGTGATGATGATCCTGGCTTTTCTTGCAGATGTTGCCCCCATGGATTGATAATCCTCCTTATTGGCTGATGTTGGTATTGAATCGACTGATGAGGGGTATGCAAGTGTTTTGTTTTCATTGACCAGCGAGGCAGCGACATACTGAAGAATCATGAGTCCAGAATTCAATCCCGCTTCCTTTGCCAAAAAATGGGGAAGTCCTGAAAGATTTGAGTCCAGCAGCCGTGCAGTACGCCTCTCCGAAAAACTTCCGATTTTGGTGGCTACAATACCAAGCAAATCCATTGCAATGGCAATCGGTTCTCCATGAAAATTTCCTCCAGATATAATGTCATCAAAGACTAGCGGGTTGTCGGTGGCGGAGTTTATCTCTACTTCAATAATTTTTTTTATGTGGTCCAGCGAATCACGGGCTGCCCCGAAAACCTGAGGCATGCATCTGAGAGTATAGGCATCCTGAACCTTTGGACAATTTTTGTGAGATGCAATTATTTTGCTGTTCCTTGTAAGCTTCCACAGATTCTTTCCAATATTGATCTGACCATTGTATGGACGGGCATTGTTTATTTCTTCCCTGAACACCTGGTCCGTGCCCTTCAACGCTTCCAGGCTCATCACTCCCGCAACCTGAGCATTTTTTAGAAGAAGGTATGCATCGTTTACGGCAAGGGATGCAATGGCTGTCATCATCTGCGTACCATTTATCAAGGCAAGCCCTTCCTTTGCCTTATACGTTACCGGGCTGATCTCGGCTCTTTCAAGTGCCTCCATTGCCGGCATCTTCACTCCATTATAGTTAGCCATTCCCTCTCCCATGAATGCAAGGGCGATGTGGGCAAGCGGAACAAGGTCCCCACTCGCTCCAACCGAACCCTGGGAAGGCACGACAGGATGAAAGCCTCTGTTCAGCCCATCTATCAATTTTTGTACGAGAGTTAGAGTAACACCCGAATATCCTTTTGCAAGTGAATTTGCCCTCAGCAGCATCATGGCACGCACGATTTCATCGGGCAGTTCATCGCCCACTCCGCATGCATGGCTCCTTATCAGGTTTTCCTGCAATTTCTCTATTTCATTATCAGAGATACGCACATTCGAGAGTTCTCCAAACCCCGTATTTATCCCGTAAACAACCTTCCCCTCCTTCAGAACCTTTTCAACCTTCCCCCTGCTTTTTTCAATATTTGCTATCGCCATTTTGCTTATAGACACTTTTGCCTTATTCCTTGCAACGGCAACTACGTCTTCAATACTCAAATGCCCTCCATCGATCTCGATCATTTTCTCGCCATCGGAATTTTTATGTTCATTCTACACACAAATTGTATGGCATCATTGTAGCCTGCATCGGCATGCCTGACTATGCCAATCCCCGGGTCAGCTATAAAAACACGCTTTATTCTTTCGTCCGTCTCTTCCGTTCCATCGCATACGACAACCATTCCAGCATGTGTGGATAAGCCGATACCGACACCCCCTCCATTATGAACGGAAATGCTGTCAGCCCCTGCGGCACAGTTAATGAGTGCGTTCAATAAGGGCCAGTCTGCTATGGCATCGCTTCCGTCTTTCATGCCTTCTGTTTCCCTATTCGGAGATGCAACACTCCCCGCATCCAGATGATCACGCGTTATCGCCACCGGACCAATTTTGCCTTCTCTGACCATTTTGTTTATGGCAAGGGCAAATTTATCTCTTTCTCCGTATCCAAGCCAGCACACGCGGGCTGGCAGCCCCTCCCATGGAAGGTATTTTTCAGCCAGTTTTATCCAGTTCACAAGCGTTTTATTATCCGGAAACATATCCATCACAAGTTTATCCGTTTTTATGATGTCTTCTTTGTTTCCAGTGAGTGCAAGCCACCTGAACGGCCCCCTTCCCTCGCAGAACATTGGACGGATGTATGCCAGTACAAATCCGGGATAACCAAAGGCGTTTTTTAAGCCCGCCTCGTATGCCTGCCCCCTGAGATTATTTCCGTAATCAAATACAATTGAGCCATTCTTCTGAAAAGCAAGCATGGCCCTGCAGTGTTCCACCATTGATTTCATGGCCTTCTCAATATATTTCTGGGGCTCTTCTCTTCTCAATTCGATCGCTTCATTCAAATTGCTGCCGTAATATCCCGAAGGTACATATCCGTTCAACGCATCGTGGGCTGATGTCTGGTCGGTGACGACATCCGGGATTATTTTGCGCTTTGCCATCTCCGGGTGAACATCGGCACAATTTCCAAGCAATCCTATTGATGTTGCTTCTCCTTCTTCCCTGGCATTCATGACCATTTCAATGGCTTCATCCATATCATCTGTCTTCCCATCGCAGAATCCAGATTTTATTCGTCTGTCGATGCGTTTCTCATCGCATTCCACTATTATGGATGCGCCTCCAGCCATCTTTATGGCAAGGGGTTGAGCTCCCCCCATCCCGCCGAGCCCGCCGCTCAGCACAAACTTTCCTTTAAGCGTGCCGTTGAAATGCTTTCGAGCGCAAGCCGCAAATGTCTCATATGTTCCCTGAATGATTCCCTGCGTTCCGATATAACACCAGGAGCCGGCTGTCATCTGCCCGTACATTATCAGCCCCAGGTCTTCAAGCTCGTAAAATTTCTCCCACGTGCTCCACTTGGGCACAATATTGGAATTTGCGATTAAAACGCTGGGGCTGTTATTTTTCGTCCTGAATATCCCGACCGGCTTGCCGGATTGAATAAGCAGGGTTTCATCATCTTCTAGTTCTTTTAATGATTCCACTATTTTGTTGTAGCATTCCCAGTTTCTGGCAGCCTTTCCTGTTCCCCCATATACGATGAGCTGTTCAGGCAATTCCGCATTTTCGAGATTGTTTTCAAGCATGCGCAAAATTGCCTCCTGTTTCCATCCTTTGCAGCGCAATTCTTTTCCCCTTTTCGCTTTTATTTTTGCCATTATACCTGTAATGGGGAGAAATACTTAATTTTTAGTATTGGCCAGGGGGATTGAAATTGACAAATCTGTATGTACCATATGGAAAAGTTAATAAGCCAAAGATAGATAACATCTCGGTGAACGAATGGCTATAGGGTTTATTTTAATCTCTACGGCACCTGCAAAGGAGCATGAGGTTTACAGTGAACTGCTAAAGATAGAAGAAGTAGTTGAATTGCATCCTCTATTTGGCGAGTACGACCTTATAGCCAAGGTCGAGGCAAAGGACTTTGACGAACTGGGACAGATAGTTGTTGACAAAATAAGGACGATAAAGGGAGTGGCTGATACAAAAACCTTAACGGGAACAAAATTTTAAAAGGAGGGAATAAAATGGAATATATGTTGAGTTTGTTTGTGAGCATGTGTATGTTGGTGTTTGCGATAGGTGCAATAATAGCGGGGATATTTACAGCGTACTTTGGTTCCGGAAAGAGCAGAGCTGTTGGTGGCATTCTGCTGCTGATAGGCATAATTGTAGGGGTAGTGTTCTATAACTATACCACCGGTAATCTATGGGGAACTGCTGTGTTTGAAGATGGATGGAATACCATCGGAAATGGGATATCTGCGGTGATTGGAGCCATTGTCGGGGCATTGATAGCACTTGGCGTTTTCCTTGCAGGAATAATGAAGGCCTGAAAGAAACAGTTAAAAGCAATCTGGAAATATATACGGCGTTTATGGATAGGTATTTCGAGTTAGTTAATCTGATGAAGGAGGCAAAGAAAGTTGCAGTGGCATTTTCCGGGGGTGTGGACAGCAGTCTGGTGGCAAAAGCTGCGGTTGATGCAGGAATAGAAACGGTGGCGATCACTATTGATTCTCCCCTATTTTCTCGCAGGGAGATAAAAAACGCATCATTGGCTTCAGAGGAGATAGGTATAAGGCAAATCGTGGTGAAGAGCTGTGGACTGCCCGTAGAAAATACGCCGATGCGCTGCTATCACTGCAAAAAAAATGTGGCAAAGTTGTGGAAGAAGGTTGGAGGAAAGAGAGGTTTTCATACCATTGCAGATGGTGTAACAGTAACGGATATTAATGACCGGTTCAGACCGGGCGTGGATGCATCAAGTGAGGAAAAAATATGGCACCCTCTGGTAGATGCAGGATTTACGAAGGAAGATGTGGTTGCTGTTGCAAGAAATGTTGGATTAAGCATGTGGGATAAACCATCGGATGCATGTCTTGCATCTCGTATTTCTTATGGGGAGGCAATAACTCTAAAAAAACTGGGGATGGTTGAAGGGGCGGAAGACTTTTTAATCGGTCTATCAAAAAAAATTCGTGTAAGGATACACGATTCCATTGCAAGAATAGAAGTGCTGCCCGAAGATTTTGAAAAAATTGTTGGGATGAGAGAACAAATAATCGAGAAATTCAAAAAAATTGGATTCACCCATATCACTCTTGACTTGAGGGGTTATAGAAGCGGCAGCACGAATGAAGAATTGAACCGCAGGCCATAAAACATTTAGGTTTTACATGGGTGCCATCCTTTGGAATATGATCATGGCCACGATTGTTACTACGCTGAAGAATGCAATTGCGGTCGGCATGGATTTGCCCAATGTGTACATGTACTCTATTTTATCGTCCCCTTCGTCTATCCCATTGGCAAAACGGATTAAGAGAACTACAAGCTGCATTATGTATATACCTACCACGAGTACAAAATACTCCGGACTTATATCGAAAGAAAAATTCGACGAGCCTGAAATGAAATCGTTTTCAGGTAAAGATTCAAGGTTCATGCCCTCCAACACTACCGATATCAATTTTGTTATGCCCAGTGTTATGCCTGCTATCATGGGGGCAAATAATGTGGCTGTGGATTTCAGTGTGGATGTTAGCGTTCCAAGAGAATTTTTTATTCCCCTTTCAACTTCCTGAAGTTGCTTAAGATGTTCCGCAACTTTGACTATTGCAATGCCGGCTGCTTCATAGCTTTTCTTAACTCCTTCAACAAAGAGATGCATAATGGCCCTGATTCTATCTGAATATACATGCTTCAGGGAGCCGAATTTTTCATCGAAAAGGGCATCCTTCAGATCGGTCCTCATAGATGCAAGGTTAAAGGCTGTCCCGGAAAATATCTTCCCCATCTCTGCCCCCTCCATCGTTTCGGAGGCATATTGAAAAGCTTCCTCGGCAGGTCTTCCTTCAGTTATCCTTTTTCCTATCACATAAAGAGAATCGCTGAACTCCTTCTCCATTTCCTTTATCCTGTCCCTTATTTTTTTATAGGCCGTATATGTCCTGAGGCAGTATATTGATACGGCGGTGGCTATGCCCCACAATATGAATAATGTTACCGGGATATAGGCGTTCAATCCTCCCTCGCCGGCGGGACGGGTGATAAAATCAAATATTTCCCCTTTAATTGAAAACAGGGGCAGCAACATGAAAAATATACCAGGGAGGGCGATGAGTACTCCAGCAACGGCAGCTATGACCATATTTTCCTTTTTATTTATTTTTTCAACATCCGGATGGTTTCTAGGTATTATAGGCGGATTGAAAGTAGCGGGCCTCGAAAGAAGAATTTTTCTCATGTATGCAAAAAGGGCAAGAGGAAGAATGATATCGTAAAGCAAAAAAATTTGAAATATTGATATGCGAAGACCGACAAGTGATGCGGCGGGCATCATGGCCACCAGTGCCAGCGGAACCATAGCTCCTATCGAGTATATAACAAGGGTTGGCTGGTGAAGATTGTTAGCAAAATTCATCATATTATTTTTTGTTCCGTCCATAACGATATCCAATGAGCGGTCGAGCGTGATGTTTCTTTCGCTTTCGCTCGGTTCCCTGACAGCACTCCTTATTAAGTGCAATGCTCTCTTTAAATAATCGCTCCATTTTCCCCAGAGATTTGCAAATGACGTAACAGCATCATCCATGCTACGATAAACTCTGACTTCCAGATCCCATATCAATTTTTTCAGGTCTTTGCCCAATGAAGTATTTGATTCCCTTGCGGCAAATCTGATGCCGTCCTCCATATTTGGGATGAGCTTCAAATACATGATAATATAGCTCAGCACTTCCGGTATGTCTCCCAGGGAATGCACTTTCATATATCCTGCCTTTGTCTTCGGGTATTCGCTCAGAAACTGCAGTGCGGCCAGCGGCAGCCCGACCGTCGTGCCGATCATCAATACCGTCGTAAGCAATCCCATACTGGCTATGGAAAAACCATGGAAGGCAATGATGATTATGTCAAGTATAACAGCTGCAACAGATGCAATTATCGCCCCGCTGTAGGAAAGGAGCAGGACTTCATACGGCTCCACATCCAGCCCAGTAAAGTTAAGTGATTCAATAAATTCCTCAGAAACTGATTCCTCAGCTTTCTTTTTAAAAGTTTTTATATCGCCAACGATCCACGAGAAGTGTTTTACTGAAAATTTGCACATCTCTTCAAACCACATTTATCTCACTTTTCCCGCATATTCTTTAAACCATTCCATCCATCTCTTCTCTATTTCCTTGTAATCAGGGATTCCATGCTCCCTCCTGCTCTCTTCCGTGAAAACCCAGAAGGCATTATTGCAATCGCGCACTGACCGGGCTTCAAGCAGTTCATTCCTTTTTTTGCCGTATTCAACAATCTTTTTTCTTATTTTTGTTCTCAGGGAGATGTTTTCTATTGCCATCTCGATGTTCATTCCCCACTCCTTTGCAATCCTACCTATGATTTCTGACTGACCCATATCCAGCAGGTCTGTTGCTTCCAGTTCATCCTTCGCGGGGTTGTATCTCATGATATCTGCAAATATCTTATCAGCATCAACGTTCTCTCCCCACCTGCTTTTTGTTACTTCAGATATCTGTATCACCCTCCTTTTTTTCTCCATCCCCCCTCCTATCCTTATGGGGGCTGCTATTACAACTATGTCTGTTGCCTTAAACGAGGTGGGGGCCACCCCTATATCATATACTATCCTCTCAAATACGTCCCTTGTTGTGGCACCGTGTATCGTTCCCAATATCAGGTTGCCAGCCGCCCCGACCCTCATCGCCTCGAACAGAACTTTTGTCTCCTCCCCTCTCACTTCTCCAAGCACAAGGACAGATTCCCCCAGTCGGAGTGCCGTCCTCAGGGCTGTTTTAGGGTCGACGCCGCTGCTTCCCCCAGACGTTATGGGCCGTGTGACCAACGACTGCATTTTATAGCCCAGCTTCTGTAACTGTTCAACCGGCAATTCAGGTGTGTCTTCAAGTGTCAATATCCTGTATCTCTGGGGTATTTCTAAAAGAAGGGCGGAAAGCAGTGATGTTTTTCCAGAACCGCGGCTGCCCGATATTAGAATGGATGCCTGTCCGTCCACGAGGAAGCTCAGGAGGGCAGCTGCGGTTGGCGAAAACATTTCATATGTTATGAATTTTGGCAAAGTCCATGGTTTTGAGCCGTGGCGTCTTATCGCAAATGCCACCCCCTTTGCTGTCAGAGGTGGGGAAATTGCAGCTATCCTGGCGCCATACCCGCCGAGTTCCATGTCCAGGATGGGAGCACCCTCAGAGAAAGGCCTGCCGCTCAAACTGCGAAATCTTGATGACAGGGCTTCAACATCTCCTTCAGAAAAATAGATATTTGATGTATATTCCTCCCCTTCAAGTATTATGTGCAACGGATTATTTGCAACCGGGGCATTTATGTATATATCCTGAATCTTTTCATCCAGCAGCAAATCTTCCAGTATGCCAAAGCCTGCCGTATATTTGGCAAAAATATCAGAAAGTGTTTCAAGTTTCTCATTGTTGAACATCAATCCCTCTTCTTCCGCCACTTCATTTATCGTCTCTCTGGCAAATTTCAAAAAATATTCTCTTGATGTTTCCGGATCCATGAAAGAAGATTCCTGAGGCCTGTGGCGTGCCAGCTTTTCCTTAACTTTTTGTAGTACCTTCAATTCAGTTGCAGGAAGATTGTATTCAGGAGGTATGATAAAATAGAGCTTTTCAGGGCGCAATGAAAGCGAATACAGCGAAACGCTGAGCACCCGTCCTCCTTCACGTTTCACCCCGTATTTTTTAATGAACACACTATCTGATGGCGGTGTTAATTTTATATATGTGTCAAAAAACATCGGTCGCACATACGGCTGTATTTTGTCCCTGTAATAAAATTCGCTGTTTCTGTTTCCAACTATTTTTCTCGTCAATCCTTTTTCTCCTACTAGTTCTGAGAGAGCTTCGGCATATTCTTTTCTGCAGGCGGCACATTCGTCTTTGCCAGCATATTCAGCCCCGATAATTCCTGGCTTTCTTTCTTTTTTGTATCCCTTTTGGTAATGCAATTCATCTGTCAATTTCTGAAATGCAAGTATGGGGTCAGAAGGAGCGATTTCCTTTATCCTTTCCATTCTTTTAATTCTATCTTCAATACAACCGGTGCACCTGCCTTCTTTACCTCTGCTAGAAATTTTTGAGAAGTCATGGCTGTCCAATTCTTCCAAAAAATCCGCCAAATCTTTTAAAAATGATAGTGGCTCGCCATCAAAAACCTTCACAAAGGAATGATTTAATACTATTCTGTCAAGATTTGCCTCTTTTTTAATCATCTCAAAAATATTTTTTCTGCAATTCCCATCCAAGAGAGAAGACGGGCCATTGCAGTCTTCGCAATTTGCCACGGCGACTCTGAGGCTCCCTTCCCTTCTTAAAATGTAATTGCATGGCATTTATACCAAAATTTAATCTATTATTTCCCTATATAGTTTTTGATGGTTATTAATATTTCCGATGGAAAAACCAGGAAGGGAAGCATATCCGAAAAATTGTATGTACTTGGCAGGAGGGAAAAGGCAGAGGGGGGAATTCTGAATATAGGCAGGTACTATGCTCTCGACAAATCGCTGGGCTCGAATGTTTACGTGGATGGGGCAAAACCGCATGTAATACTGATATGTGGAAAGAGGGGCTATGGAAAATCGTATACGATGGGCACATTCATTGAGGAAATATCGCTTATGGACGAGTCAATAAGAAAAAATATAGGAGTGGTGGTCATAGACACCCTGGGCATTTACTGGACATCTTTCTTTGAAAACAAAAAGCAGGAGGGGGCGCTTTCAAGATGGGGTTGTTCCCCGACCGGATTAAAAATAAAAGTGTTGTCATCTCCTGATAGCGTAAATGAATACAGGAAAAAGGGAATAGATGCAGAGAAATTTTCATTGAGAACATCGGAGATTACCCCATCGCAGTGGTGCCAGTTATTCGGTGCAGAACTCATAGAGCCGCTTGGCGTTGCCGTTGCGAGGGCGATAAATGAAATGGACATCGATTATTCGATAGATGACATCATAGCGTTTATAAAAAAAGACAGACGCACCAGAGACGAAATAAAGGGAGCGGGTGAAAACTTCTTTAACATGGCAAAGTCATGGAATGTATTTGATAGGGAAGGATTACCCCTCGATAAAATAGTTAAAAACGGCGAAATAATGATACTGGACATAAGTTTGTTCTCTGAGGAACTGAAGATCATAATTGTTGCTGTACTCTCAAGAAAAATATTTGAGAGGAGGGTGAGGGAGCGCAAGAAAGATGAGGAAAGAATCATGGAGCACAGGAATACAGATGAAACAAGCGAAAAAATTTTTCCGATGGTATGCATGGCGATAGACGAGGCGCAGGTTTTTCTGCCTTATGAGAAAAAAATTTCCAAGGACGTGCTCATAAAACAGTGGATGAGGCAGGGCAGGCAGCCCGGTTTATCGCTCGTTCTTGCAACGCAGAGGCCAAGCGCCCTTGATCCGGAAGTTCTTTCCCACAGCGATATCATAATATGCCACCGTCTTACCGCCCAGGAGGACATAGACGCTCTGAATAAAGTTAGGCCAACGTATATGCAGGGGGAAATAAGCGAGGCTTTGAAAAAGGTTGGAGCGGAGAAAGGCGTGGCCCTCATTATAGACGACACTTCGGAATCTGTACATATAATAAAAATACGCCCGAGGCTGAGCTGGCACGGAGGGGAGGAGCCGTCCGCCATGGTGAAGTAAATGCTCTGGCTTGCAGGAGTGATCGTCGCCGTTGCCGGTACAATAATGGCATCATATTTTGATGTCAATACAAAAGAAATACCGAACGAGATAACGCTGGGCATGATAGTTACTGGCCTTATCACCTGTGCCGTGAGGATTTATTATGGATTTTACTGGATTATGATTGCACTGCCTTTGGCATTTTCATTCCTTTTTGCCTGGATTATATGGCGGGCGGGGCTTTTCGGGGGCGGTGACGCAAAACTTATTATGGGCATTGTCTCACTCATTCCCGTTTTTCCCGACGGCATATCTTTCATTCCAACATTCTTTCTGATGATGGCCATCGCTTCTTTCATCCACTACTTCATTTTTGGCATGGTGGAAATGGTCAGGAACGGAGAAGGACTGAAAACCGTTGCTTTTGCCCTATTGCCTGTAGCGGCCGCCATTATAGTATACGGGATTACAAAAAATCTCACCCCTATTTCAGCAATCTTGACTGTTTTTTCGCTTGCAGTCGTTGCAGATATAATAAGCCTCCTTATGCCTTACAGGAAAAAAGTTTTGTTGTCGGATGAGCTGGAAGGGGAGATGCTTGCCGAGACAATAGGATTGAAAAACGGAAAGGTTATAAGAGTAAAAGAAAAACCATCCCTGCTACTAAAAATTTTTTCCGGGCATAAGCATGACGTGGATGAAGTGATTGCATCCCCCCGTTATACGGGCATTTCTAAAGACGATATTGAAAAACTCGGGCATTTTTGCAGTGGGGTTTACATATTTCCGTCATACCCCATGGCCCCCATCATACTTGCTGCCGTGCTGCTTGCTATATTCTTCGGAAATTTAATGCCCTGCAGTTGCTAGCTGGTAAAAAGATATAAAAGATGCTTTTGTATACCATCATTGATAGGCATGGACAACGAATTTTTACCTTTGCCTGCGGAATTGGTGCGTGTTGAAGCCCTTACGGCTGATAAAAAGCTTTACAGAGTAAGATTTAAAGACGATAGGATCCAGAAAAAATTTTTTTTTAAGCCGGGCCAATTTGTTGAGATAAGCGTTGCCGGCATAGGAGAAATGCCCATATCGATAGCTTCCCCTCCATCGGCAAAAGAATATTTTGAGTTGTGCATCAAAAGGTCTGGCAGGGTCACGAAGGCAATCCATTCCATGAAGGAAGGAGATATGGTCGGAATAAGGGGGCCGTATGGAAACGGCTTTTCCCTAGAAAATTTCTATGGATACAATATGCTCTTCATCGCCGGCGGAATAGGATTACCTCCCTTGAAAAGCCTGATAGAAACTATATTGGCAGAGAGAGAGAAATTTGGTTCTCTTCAAATATTTTATGGAGCAAGGGATCCGGACGACCTAATTTTCGTAGACGATTTGATGGAATGGAAACGGTATGCAACGGTGGAAATAACAGTTGACAAAGGAAATGAGGAATGGAACGGGCAAGTTGGTTTTGTCAGTGATTTGGTAGGGATGGCGGAGATAGAAAGAAATTCGTATGCTGTGATGTGCGGCCCTCATGCAATGTTTGGGCCTGTTGCGGAGAAATTGAGAGAGAAAGGAATCGATGAAGTGAAAATAACAGTTTCGGCTGAAAGAAGGATGAAGTGTGGCATAGGCAAATGCGGGCATTGTATTGCCGGGGAGAGATACATCTGTACGGATGGGCCCGTGTTTACATACGAGGAATACCGAAAGCTTTAGCTCTGGCGTTGGTATTTGGTAAAATAACATTTGTCTTTAGAAAACATACATCGCCCGGTTTTACCTCTATAATGTCTCCTGACCTTAGCGGCCTGACTCCCTCGGGAATTCCTGTCAGTATGAGATCTCCGCGTTCCAGGGTCATAATCTCTGATACGAAGGCTATTTTGGTGTTGGAGGAGAAATAATTTAAATAAAACTACTATATTGCCTTACTCAATGCGGGCGTGATCTAGCGGTTAGGATTTGAGCCTTCCAAGCTCACTGCCCGGGTTCGAATCACAACTTGTTTGGCAAGTTGCATTTCCAGGCAAGTGTGCTCGGAAATCCCGGCGCCCGCATTTTTTGATTTTTTTACTGGTGGGCATGTAGAATATTTCCGACGCTTGTATTCACCTTTTATTGACTTTTTCTAAGATAGTCTCTACGAATAAGCTCCATTTTGTAACCTAATTGTTTCTCCTCGGGTGACGAGAAGAAACAATCTATTCCTCTAAAATTTTCAGATGGAGGAAAACGAGGGATGGAAAACAGAGTTTTCGGG
>JAYEJS010000024.1 GCA_034660695.1 Candidatus Thermoplasmatota archaeon
TCATCCCATCCCATGGGTTCATCAAATTAGGATGGGATTCTCTTATTTTTTACGAAATTTTTTGAGCTACGAGGTATCTCAAAAATGGTTAGCCTTTTATATGATGAAGCCTAATCTGTATCTACCCGTAAAGTAAATTAAGGGCAATTCAATTTAGCATTGCTCTTAAAATCTAAACACCAGAGATAATATCAATATTTGGTATTGCCCCAATTAGGAATAGTTAATAGATAGTTTACTATAACCGTATCTTATTATACTTATACAAAAAAGAAAATTTTTCTGCCAACGATTTTGGCTAAACAGCTTATTAAATTTATTAGAAAATTAGAAGAAGGTGGTAGAAAGCAGCGGAAAAAAAAGAAGACAGTTCCACCAATTTCACAAAACTAGAAGAACAGATTGATTGTTGATATTGCACATGTGAGATGTGAATATCCAGGGTGTAATAAAGAGATTGGGCTAGAGATTCATCATATTAAACCCAGAGCGGAAGGTGGTAGAAACACAGATAGAAATATGATTGTTTTATGTCGTCACCACCATCATTTAGCTGATAGGGGTGAAATTCCACAAGATAGATTAAGATATATTGTAAGAAAAAGACAAAAAAACTAGAATCTCCCTCTTTCCCGTCTAGAATGTAACATTTCACCGTTCTATATATAACCCCTCTAACGTTGTGCGAGCACAGCAATTTGAATCTTTAATCAAAATTTAAGCGGGCCAGGTATATCAGGATGCTCCGGACCTTTGTAATCGGGCATATCTGGGGTTGCTCTTCTCGTGGGAATTCGTATTTCCTGCTCTAATGGCTGCATACATTTTGAACAATATGCTATTCCTGCTGGTGTTATTTTAAATTCCTCGTTTCCGCATACACATTTAATCCATTCCATAGTATTCTAATTAGGATTGCTAAATAAACGTTCGCATTACAATTGGCAAGACATGTTATTTTCGTGTGTACCTACCCATTAGCTCGGTTTGGGCTAATATGTGTCCTTCCATTGCTTTAAGCAACTGTTTCTTTTTCATTCCAGGCCCAATGGTCAATTCTATGTCGATGGCATATAATTTGAAATAGTATCTGTGTGGTTTAGTGCCAGGTGGGCACGGACCACCATAGCCAAATCTCCCCCAGCTGTTTTTACCTTGTTTTTCTACTCCTTCGATGGTTTCTGTTTTTGGTACTCCCTCTGGCAACTCACCTTTTTCTGGAGGAATATTGTATATAACCCAATGTACCCATGTCATCATAGGAGCATCTGGGTCGTCGCAGATAAGAGCAAGGCTTTTTGTACTCTCAGGGGCATCACTCCATTTCAGAGGAGGCGAAATGTCTAATCCATCACAGGTATACTTTGCTGGCATTATCTCGCCTTCCTTAAACGCTGGGCTTTCAATTTGAAATACCATACTTTCACAACTGGTGTTTGTTTATGAACCTTACTAACCGATGAATCCTCACAATATTTTTGCGTTTATCCACCATTTTACGTTTCGAGCCTGTGTTCCGTATAATAACATACACCGACCTTAAAAACGCTGTGTATGCCTGCATATGTTGATTATTTCACTATCATTGGTAGAAGATATGTGTTACATCTAAAACAGAAGCATCTTTGGTGTCCTGCATGATTCTTTCTTGAGTGACTTTTTATTTCCTCTAGGGCGTGCCATTTTATCACCTAAATAGTACAGCAGCAGGGTTATACTTAAAAATACATAAAATATTTAGTTGCTATGAAACTAAAATTGTTCGGCATATTGGTTATTTTTGTACTGTTGGCCAGCAGTATAACCGTCGGGAATAAAAACGCGGTGAAAACACTGGAGAGGAATAACGGCGACAAAAAGGATTATATAAACATCAAAATGGAGAACATATCTTTCACACGATTTAAGGGGGAGCCCATTTTGCCTGTACAATCCGTCACCTTGTCATTTCCGCTTGGAACCATAATAAAGAATGTGGAATGCACACCATGGAACTGCCAAAGAAAATCGTGCCTGCCCCCAGAGCTTATACCGGTGAACGGAGGAGTTTACAGCATTCTCAAGGAAGGCAAAACATATGAAAGCAACGAACCGTATCCTTCAAACTGGTATGCTTACAGGACAGCAGGTGGACTTGAGAATGGAATACATGTAACATTCCTTAACATAGATATCTACCCCATGAGATACATTCCGGAAGAAAACATGGCTATGTATGTAAGCAATGCAACCATTACTATTTCCTATGAAGAAAAGAATCTTCTGTCTGTCCCGGATGAATATGACTTGCTTATCATAAGCCCCCTCACCTATAAGGTTCCACTGATGGAGCTGGTTAAACATAAAGAAAGCTATGGAATAAAAACGAAATGGGTCTCCCTTTCACAGATATACGATGGCAATTACTTCCCTTCTGAAGGGAGAGACAGCGGGGAGAAGATAAAATACTTCATTAAAAATGCGATAGAACAATGGGGAATAGAATATGTCCTGCTGGTGGGCGGCACAGGAAGAATACCGGCAAGGAAAGTATATACATATGAAGGTTCTGAGAATTATTTCCTCAGCGATCTTTATTATGCGGATATTTATGATTCCAATGGGCACTTTTCCTCATGGGATAGCAATGAAAATGGCTACTATGGTGAGTACAACCACTCGGGAAATATGGATGTAATGGATTTATACCCAGATGTGTATGTCGGCAGATTGCCATGCAGAAGCGTATTTGAAGCATACATTGTTGTGAATAAAATAATAACATATGAAAAAATGGAGAAAGGGAGTTGGTTCAACAAAATGATTGTCGTTGGAGGGGATTCCTTCAATGATTCACAGTGGGGTACGGATTATTATGAGGGTGAAATAACAGTGGAAAAGTCACTGGAATATATGGAAGATTTTGTACCAATTAAAATTCTTGGCTCTAAAGGAAATCTTTCTACTGACAACATTATAAAGGAGTTCAGCAACGGGGCAGGCTTTATCAATTTTGAAGGTCACGGAAATTATCTCTCATGGGCCACCCACCCGCCCCATGAATATGGCACGTGGATAGGCATCAGCGCGCAGGACATCCCAAAACTAAAAAATGGAAAAAAACTCCCTGTTGTTGTGGTGGGCGGATGCCATACGAGCGAACTGAAAAAATTTTATGAATGTTTCGGATGGAGACTCGTGAGGGCGATAGGCGGAGGGGGGATTGCCTCTACGGGTTTCACCAGCCTTTCCTGGGGAGCAGATGATGATGTTAATGGGAATGGAAAGCCCGATATAATTGAATATGCAAGCGGCTATATAGATACGCTTTTCTTTAAAAAGTATGGGGAAGAGGGGATTAATGTCCTGGGTAGGGCGTTTGGAGATTCTATCACAGAATACCTGAATACCTCCCCGGTGGAATGGAACAATGCCTTTCTGGATATATGGGACTGCAAAACCGTTTCATCATGGATACTTTTTGGCGACCCAAGCCTGAAAATCGGGGGATATGGAGGATATGGCACATAAAACAGTTGGCATAGATTTGGCGGGCAGGGAGAAAAACCCGACGGGAATGTGCACCATAAACGGAAAAGATGTATCATTCTCTACCCTTTATTTAGACAAGGATATAATCGAATATGCAAATGATACCGCACCAGATATAATTTCGGTAGATGCTCCATTAATGGAAGGCGAAATAAGGATAAGAGAGGGCGATAAAGAGTTAAAGAAATACGGTGCCATGCCCCTGACGATGCCATCTATGCGAGAATTATGTCTGAGAGGAAGAAGGATTGTAAAATCGCTCAATGCTCAGGTTATAGAAGTTTTTCCTACTGCAAGTGCAAAAATACTCGGATTTTACAGGAAAAATTACAGGGAAACGGCATCTATTCTAAAAATAAAAGTGAAGAATAAACACGAGTTGGATGCGTACATAGCGGCCCTGACCGGCATACTCTATTTGCAGGGGAAGACCGTAAAAGCTGGAGAAATCGTGATACCAACAAAACCTTTTTAGGCATTTAAATGTTGCAAAAAGGTGGAATATGAAAGGATGCCCATAGGCTGCAAACCGCTGGATGAACTCTTGGGAGGAGGAATTGAAAGAGGAATCATAACCGAGATGTACGGGGAAGGCGGGACAGGTAAAACAAATATATGCATCCAGGCAGCAAGAAATTGCGCTTCTGCTGGTAAAAGGGTTGTTTTTATAGATACGGAGGGGATATCAAAAGAAAGGCTCTTTCAGATATGCAGCAATGACAAGGCGATTGCGGAGAAAATACTATTTTTTTCGCCTTACTCTTTAGAAGAGCAGGAAGAAATGGTTGAAAAAGCGATTAAGATAGATTCAGGATTGATAATACTTGATAGCGTGAATCTCTACTACCGCCTTGGCGTGGAAGGAGACGAAGGAGGGGCAACCCGCTCTCTTACCAGGCAGCTCGTAAATCTCCAGATAGCGGCCCGTAAGAGGCACATACCCGTCATCGTGACAGCCCAGGTATATTCTGTCGGAGATGAGGTAAAACCATTTGGCGGAAGAAGCATAGACCATATGGCAAAGACGGCTATATGTCTTGATAAAATAGAAGGAAAAAGGAGCGATGGAAAGGAGGGAAGAGTTGCAACACTTATGAAACACCGCTCTCAGCCCGAAGGAAAAAAAGAAAAGTTTTTGATTACATCCAGAGGAGTGGAGTGATCGGAAACAAAATGAAAATTTAATTATCAATTGGCATATACAGATTTACTGATTGAACAAAATTCCTGGCATTCACTTCAGCTCTGCTATTACCCTTTCTAATTTCTCTTTGTATTCGTTTGCCAGTCTACGGGCAGTTTCTATTTCCTTTCCTTCAGCATAAATTCGTATAATCGGCTCCGTTCCCGACGGGCGTACCAAAACCCATGCATCTTTCAGATAAATCTTCGCTCCGTCTGTCAAATCGACATTGCCATCCTCATTTTTTATGAAAGCATCCATGATTTCCTGCTTTTTTTTACTATCGCATTTTACCTTTATCTTGACAAGATGATATTCGGGCACTTCTTTTGCCAGTTCTGATAGCTTTTTATCTTTCAATGCCATGATTTCCAGTATTGCAGCCGATGCCATTCCTCCGTCCCTGCAGTACTGATGGCTGGGAAAAATCAGCCCGCCGTTTTCTTCCCCACCAAATGTTGCATCAATTTCAATCATCTTCCGTGCTACAATAGGAGAGCCAACCCGTGTATATACTATCTCCCCGCCTTTCTTCCTAACAAGTTCTTCAACGCAGCTTGATGTGGAGACAGGTGTAACAATTTTTCCTCCCTTTCTCTCTACCATATATGCAGAGATGATTGCAAGAGTTTTGTCCCCATAAACATACTCTCCTCTCTCATCAATAAAGATTGCCCTGTCGGCATCACCATCATATGCTATTCCAGCATCTGCCCCACATTCCCTAACCATGTTCATTAGCTCTCCAACGTTTTCTTTTATTGGCTCAGCATTTCTGCCGGGAAATGTTCCATCCGGATGGGCATTTAGCGTAATAACCCTGCATCCAAGTTTTGATAGGATGTATGGTTCTGCAACACATCCTGCTCCGTTACCGCAGTCGAGCACAACCGTAAAACCCTTTCTTTTTATTGCATCCACATCCACTTTCGATAGAACGGCATCTATATATGTTTCAGTTGCCTCTATTTTGTATACATTACCTATCTTATTCCATTCCGCTGCTCCCCATTTCTCGTTGAAATATATGTCCTCTATTTTATCTTCTTTCTCTTTTCCAAGCTCGGTCCCATCTCCATCGATAACTTTTATTCCATTAAATTCAGGGGGGTTGTGTGAAGCGGTAATTATCACCCCGCCTTTTTTATCGCTTTCTTTTACGTGATACTGCAACGCAGGAGACGAAATCATGCCGGCATCAAAAACATTGCAGCCAGTGGAGAGCAAACCAGCGATTACAGCATCTTCGAGCATTTCATTTGAAGTTCTTGTATCCGCTCCGATGACAATATCTCCTTTAAAAAAAGTTCCTATCGATTTGCCCAATTTTAGGGCAAGTTCTACAGTCATATCTTTATTGGTAACGCCTCGAACGCCGTTTGTTCCAAACAGACGGGACATAATGAAGTAATGCAGTAAATTATAAAAATTTATGGCGAAAACAAAATAATTTGTGCAAAAAAGTTTGGTATCATTGGCGGCAAACAATTTATTTTTCATTTCACCTCCATTTTTGATCTGCAGGGTTATATTCCTTTTCAGCTTTTGGGCAAATGTCCCCACCCTGATCCGTTTTACCTTTGCAGCTTAGCTGCAATAATGTATCCGAAGAGCTCCGAAAGTGTTGGATAAACATCCAACGAAATAAAGTCTGTAAAGATGGTTTAAGGAAAAAGCATCATAATTTTTATTTACATTACCGCCATTGACGATTGTGGATATCGACGAGGAGATAAAAAAAATCGAAGAAGAGATTAAAAACACCAAGTACAACAAAGCAACACAACACCACATCGGGAAGCTAAAAGCAAAAATAGCCTGCCTCAGAGACAAAAAACTGAAACAGAAGGGAGGAAAAGGCGGCGCCGGATTCGGGGTGAAAAAGAGCGGAGATGCAACGATAGGCATAGTCGGGTTCCCTTCGGTAGGAAAATCAACTCTTATTAATCGCCTAACAAATGCGGAAAGTAAGATAGGCAGCTATGATTTTACCACCACATCCGTAATCCCAGGAGTTATGGAGTATGGTGGGTGCAAAATACAAATTCTCGACCTCCCTGGAATAATTTACGGTGCATCTGAGGGAAAGGGGGAAGGAAGAAGAATTATCTCAATTGCAAGAGCGGCTGATCTCCTCCTTATAATGGTTGATGCCGGAGATTTATCACAGCTTGATTTTATAAGGAATGAATTGTGGCTCTCGGGGATAAGGATAAACCAGAAACCACCTAATGTAACTATAAAGAAAAAGGACAGAGGAGGTATATCAATAGAACTCTCCAGGAAAGCAAAAATAGACTGTGAAACAGCAAAGAATATAGCTCAGGAATACCTAATAAACGCCGATATCGTAATAAGAGAAAATGTCGATGAGGAAAGATTGATAGACGCATTATCTGGCAACAGGGTTTACATACCCTCCATCGTGGCAATAAACAAGATAGACATGTCCCGAAAAGGTAAGATAAACATCGCAAGAGATGACAGAACCGTGCTTATTTCCGCAAAGACAGGCTTTGGGATAGAAGAATTGAAAGAAAAAATATTCAATACCCTTACCCTGGTTAGAGTGTACATGAAGCCCGAAGGAAAAGGAGCAGATATGAAACATCCACTTGTTTTAAAAAAAGGTGCGAAAATAGAGGATGTCTGCCGCAAAATTCATCGTGAGTTCGTTAAAAATTTTAGATATGCCGCGGTCTGGGGACCTTCGGCATCGTTTCCTGGCCAGAGAGTGGGAATGAATCACAAAGTTGAAGATGGAGACATCATAACAATAGCAACCCGGTAACTACGATTGCCTTTCCTTCCTTATCTCCTCGATCATCTCATATGCATATCTTATATGCGGTATGGTTATTGAACCGCCCACAATAAGGGCAACATTAAGCGCTTCATATAGCTCCTCGTCCTTAAAACCTTCCTGAATGCACCTTTCCAGGTGACAAAGAATACAATCGTTGCACCTGAGAACTGTAGAAGCCACAAGACCGAGCAGCTCTTTTGTTTTTGCAGGTAATCTTCCACCTTTATAGACAGCTGCATCGAGAGAGAAATCGCTTTGTTTCTTTATCACCTTCAGATAAAATCTTGCTGTTCATTCGCTCTCTATACTTGTATTTCATTTATTCTACCTTTGAAAGTTTTATATCCAGAGTTTTCGTGCTGTCCCCTATATTTATCTTAAGCGTATCGCTATATACATACCTGACGGTTTCATTTTCTACATTTACGGAAAAATCTACCTCAATTGCGTATGTAGCAGGGAACAAATATCTTGTATAATATCCCGTTTCGTTCGAAAGTACGGTTGCATTGTCTGCATTTTCGTCAGGAGCAGATACAACAACAAATTTTATTGATACACCGGCTACACTCTCATTTGTATCTCTTGCTCCATTGCTATTTGCATCATACCACGTTGCCCCGCTAACTTTTACTTTTGATGGCACCATTGAAATATTATTTATCGTGGTCTCATCAGGCTTTACTGCCACCTGTTTTTGCCCGGTGATGTCATATCCCTGCTTCGTTGCGGTAATTTGGTATGAATCCGGCAGTAGTGAATGCACTTCGTAATGCCCTCTTGAATTTGTGGTTGCCTCTCTGCCGCCGATTTCTACTTTAACATTTGGGAGGGGAGCATCTATGCTATCATTGTATTTTCCATCTCCATCCTTATCCCAGTAAACAGTTCCTTCAACAGACCCCTTATTGATATTTATAATGCCTATATCGCGCTGCCACGTTGACACACGACGCATTGCTTCATCATCAGTGATTGGAGTGAAATTGCCAGTACCGTTGAAAGTAATTTTTTTGATTATGACTCTATCCTGTCCCGCTCCCTGTGATACGACAAGCGTTATGTTTCCGGCCGGGGCAATAACAGTAAAGTGGCCGTTTCCGTCCGTTAGGGTATAGTCATGCGTTATTCCTACAGATCTATCATACATTGTCACATTTTTTTGAACTTCCAGCATGACACCTTCCATTGCTTCCCCATCACTTTTTAAAGTGCCGGTAATTTCTGCTCCTTCATAATACTTCGATATGACAACTGCAGGGCATCCAAAACATAGGCTGCCTCTTGCAAAATAAAGGGATTTATTCTGTGTCATCGGTGAGACGTATTCAACAACAAAATGCTTTAAACCTACTGTAGGCTGCATAAGCATGTATAAGTACTGCCTGTACTGCGTCTGATTTTCAAAAATCTGCTTGGAAACAGATGCCCCAAGATATGTTTTGTAAACCATGCTGTTATAGAAAGGGTCCTTTCTTACCGTTTGTGGAGTAAAGTTTCCATATGCATCTATCCTCTCCTGCGGGGTCATCTCCTCTGACAGATTTCTTACTTCCTGTGGAGTGAATTTTTGTCCCGTTTTGTCAGAAACATACCACATTTTGAAATAATCGTCCTCGCTGGTTTCATAACCAAAAGTTCCTTTATCCGCCAGAAAAGTGAATACGTTGAATATGTTTACATCATAACCTTCAACACCATAATATCTGATGCTATTTCCCGTTGCATTCTGAATTTTGTGATATATCCATGTAATATCTTCATCATCAAGTTTGGTCAACATTTCTATGGCATCATGATACATTGCATTCTTCTCCCTCACGAGATATTTTTTTCCTCCGTATTCTTCCCCAATTATTTTATTGTAAGATGTATTTTCATGTTCAGCAGGCTCCTCGAGTATTTTTATCAAATCCTGGCTCTCGTTTCCGAAATATTCTCCAAAAATTTTAGTAACGTTGCCAGATAGCTTACCGCCATTTTTTGCCATATCCCCTTCTGCCAGTCTCACTATCCAGACCGCTACCGCCTCTTTCTCACTACTTGCTGTCTGAAAATTAGCGGCGGGCTCTATTCCGTCCTGAAAGTTATCTGCCACAGTTGGATTTTCCGCTAGAGCCGCACAGTAAAACCCGTAGTCCCACCATGAAATAAAAGCGGGTTTTTCGGTATCATTTATGCCCTCATTCTGCTGCCTGAGCCATGAAAACGCATCTGTCCAGTATTCCTCCGTATGCAGCCCCAGACCGAACGCACCAAGTTTATCTGTATCAAAATTTCCTTTCATTGTCAAAGGCAGGGATGCATCAAATGCAAGCCAGCCGTTTGGCATAACCACAAGGAATACCACAAATGCTGCCCCGATAACATGCCTGACTTTTACACCTTTTTTAAGCCCGTACCAGCCTCCACCTACACCTTTTATTGTTTTTACCACGCTCTGAAAATCGAGTTTGTCTATGGTCATCCACAATACCCATCCGCCAAGTACTGCAACCAAAGGTACCAGGTCATTGAGGAAACGGCCGGCCGTCCTCGTCAGCCATGCCTCTATTAAAAACCAAACAATTAATAGGAAATATTCTCTTCTGGACCTATTCTTGTAATAGCGATATATAAGAAACAGAAAACCTGCCCAGGCAAGCCAATACAAAACCGGTCCGAATGACATAACGTTTTTGCTGAAATCAAATGTGCTTGCCTCCGCTATGGTTAAAGAAGTCTTATTCCCATATATCCCGGAACCAAAAATAATATTTGAGATACTGGTAAAAGGTTTAAGTAGGCTGCTTGTGGTGTTTCTTATAACGTAAAGGGAAGCAAGCCCTGCCGCACCTATGCCGAATATAGATGGTATGGATATAACCCATGGGATTTTATTTTTTCCAAGCCAGAGGTATATTCCGCTGAATACCGCTACGGCCAGCAAAATGATTAAATGCACTGAAGGAGAAAATCCATACTTTATCCAAAAGAGGGGAAATGCCAGCCCATAACCTGTGAATAATGCAATAAACAACGTTCTTGGCACACTTGGATTTATCCTGGAGGCAATAATATCAATAACCATCTGGGCGATACCATACACCGCTATAATCGCATATATATATTCTGCCGACACCCAGGTCATGGAAACACCCGCCACTCCAATCCCGGACATAAAGGCATAAATCATTGACTTTTTTGCATCTTTTTCCTTTAAGCTCATCACCAGAAACATGATGGTTGTAGTTGTAAGCAAAAGGATAAAAGAATCGTGGTCGTAAAGGGAATATGCAGAGCCATGACCGGAACTCAGATGTATCGGAATAAGGGCAACCATAAATGCACCCAGAATACCTGCCTTTTTATTGAATAATCTGGAGCCCATCATATACACTGGAATAACGAGAAGGGCGCCGTAAATGGCCGGCAAAAATTGCATTGCGTATCCCAGGCCATCCGTCTCTCCAACAAAAGGTGAAATAATCTTGCCCACACCTGTTGTTACCATATTGAACAATGGAGGTCTTCCACCAGAACGTCCCAGAGGATAATTCAATAACGGGTCTTCATCCCCGTGCACCCCGCCAAGATAGGGATAATGCCCTGTCTCAACAGTTTTTTCTACAAGGCGGGCATTATAGTAAGGATCTGGACCGGCAAGATAAAACTTGTCTGTTAACGATTGAACTTCTCCATTTATTGCCACGCCCGATGTATAATTAAAATATGTATTAAGGAATAGTACGAGGAAAAACGCCCCTATCACTAACGGAATGACCCATTTCTTTATCTTAATGCCTTTTGCCATGCTTTCACTCTTTCGGTAAATAGACAGGTAAATAAATATTTATCCCATTGCTCTTGGGAATTAAAAATTATGAATTGGACCAGCATCCAAATGACGAATGATCCTGAATTCCATTTAATTTTATGTGCCGTAGACCAATTTTTATAAAGGCGTAGACAATATTGTATTTGAAAAAATGAGGACTAAAGTATTGTATGCCGGGATAGTAACTTTTTTCATGCTCGCAACGATCGGCAGCAATTCATTTCATATCTCAAGCTATGCCCCGGGCTTGAACGACCTGGATCCGCTTGTCGACCTTGCCATTGACGTCCACATCGAGAGGGTGAGAAAAATAGTCATCGATGAGGAACCATCTTTTTCAATAAAAATCACTGCAGGAGGGCAGAGCTGGGAAAGCGGCATTTTCACCGGATATGACATGATGTATCCGTGCACAGCTCACTTTGATATTCCGGACGATGAGGAAGAAATACCTGTATCGATAGAACTATGGAAAGGGGGAGTGGAGGGAGACATATCAAATAACGGGAATAAGATAGATATTTATTATGATGTGAAGACCGGCAGCTGGTTTGGCGATGATTTTTTGAGAGATGATTCTGGCTACGGACATTCTTCCGGCTGTGAAGACGGGGAAATCGACGATATGGATTTCGAGATGTGGTTTGACATATCGTTCAATGATTATGACGGCGACGGGCTAACCTACTGGGAGGAAACGAATGTTTACCATACTGATCCGGAGATAAATGACAGCGGCAGTGACAGCGATGGAGACGGATTGCCCATAGAATGGGAGGATAAGTGGGGGTACGACCCGCTTGCTGCAGAAAACCATAATGCTCTGGATGAGGACAATGACGGATTGCAAAACATTGAGGGATACATGCTGGCAGACTGGTTTGCCGACCCGTTCAGACAGGATATTTTCATAGAAGTGGACCAGATGGCTCCTGCTGCGGACGGTATACAGCACATAATGCCGGAGAAATCCATCCAGATGCTTTATTCCGCCTTTACGAAGCACAATATCATGCTAATGCTCGATACAGGGTGCATGGGGGGAAGCGATGAGATACCGTATGACGAAGCACTTGACTGGAACGAGTTGAAGGATACATACGATAATTATTTCCTTCACAATGACCAGGAAAATCCCAGGAAAGGCGTCTTCCGCTATGCCATAATATGCCATGAAATTGTTTTCTGGCGCCGCCCCGCGGGAGGCATGAATTTCATGACAGATGCCTTCGTTCTTGGAAGCGCTTACATACAGAAATGGAGACCGACCGAGGAGGGAATGAAACTGTCCCATGCAAGCCTTTTCATGCACGAACTGGGGCATAACATAGGGCTGAATAATTATGCGGGCATAGACAATGAGCATACGAGATTTCCGTGGCAGCTGCAATATTGGCTGTTCGGCAATTACAGAAGCTGCATGAACTATCGATATGCTTTCAAGCTCGTGGATTATTCAGATGGCACCCATGGATTTCCGGATCAGGATGACTGGGACATTCTCAATTTAGAAAGGTTTGAAAGGTAAACCCCGCACCATCAATATATCTCTCAAAAATAATTTATATTGCAATTGCATTTTAGTTACCATGAAAAAAATAATTGTGCCATTGGTAATATCTGTATTTCTTTTCAGCAGCGCTTTTGCCGGGATAGTAAGCATTCCCTGCAATGAAGTTGATATGCC
>JAYEJS010000025.1 GCA_034660695.1 Candidatus Thermoplasmatota archaeon
ATCTTTCTCATTTGCATCATCTCAATAACTTAATATATATTTATATATATAAAGTTATCGGTAAACCGATGTATTATAGGCCGCTACGAAAAAATGATGAATACGGTGGGGGTTTTTCAAAGCATTCTGTCCCTAAAAAATCTATGATGTTACCAATTTTGAGGAAATATCGTAAAGAAAAAAGGTTTTATCTAAAGTGTATTCTAAATGCCCTTAATATTTGTTGGCTGTTTCAAGTCCCAGTGCCAAACTTTGCAGCCTCTTCATGAATTTTTATTCCTGTATCCTATCCAGCCACCAATTTAATATAGCAATGCAATGGCTGCTAAGATATGATACTTTTCCGAGAGAGATGGATTTTGCCCCTTTTCCAATCAAAAATTGTTTTTCTTCTTCCGTCAAATCATGATTGTCGCCCAGGAAAAAGAAAGGGTTGCCTTCAAATTTCACGTCCTTAATTTTTATGCCATCCTTATCAAGCAAATAAAATTCCTTGTCCTTGTTTTCCTCTACCACCTCTTCAAATGATTTACGGCTGGCAAAAATGCCCGGCGTTGTTTCTTCATCTCCCCTTCTTTCCAATGCTTTTTTTAAAAATATTGAGATGTTTCTTTCATCAGGCGAAACTTTTCTCAGCCTTGCCCCTTCAAGCCTTATGTATATGGGAGGGGCAGGCTCTCCATGAAGTATGGTATGGAAAACAACATTTTTTCTTATGGCATTTGAAAGCCAGAATGCCGAATTGATGCACCTTGCCACCACATCAAGCCTTCCAGATGAGCCCGGCAGGTCTTTTAGATTTATTTGCTCAGGGTCTGTTATGCCGTGAGATTTCACATAAAAGTGCCTAAATGTAGTCATCTGGGTCTATATCCATCGGCAACGAAGGTTTCTTGAAATCTTTTGCATCCCTGCCCGCCGGTATGGTCAAATCGAATCCTATCTTTGTGGTTTCCCTCGTTTCCAAATCTGATGAAGGGTCAAGAGATGAACCCTTCTCCTTTTTTACCGCCATGTCCCTGTCTCCCTGAAAACGGGTTGCCATTGCCCATTCTATCTGGTTCGGGTCATGAATATCTATGTCGTCGTCCACAACAAAAACATGTTTCATAGATTTATGCCCTTTGAATGCAGCCTCGATCGCCTTCTTTCCATCATCAGCATTTTTCTTCCTTATGCTTACCGCCCCGTGCAGCCATGAACAACCTCCGGGAGTTATATACACATCCTTTACATCGCATACCTTTGCCACTTCATTGTAAATGGTTGGCTCGCGGGGCATACCCATTAACATTTTATGTTCCAGCCCTCCGGGCAGTAAAGCATGAAAATATGTATCTGGCCGGGCATAAACTTTTTTGATTTTTGCCACCCTCTGTTTTCTCACGATGTCTGGCGTTTCAGTTAAATCCAGAAATGGGCCCTCATCATGTATTTCCCCTGTCATCTCTGCGATCATGACCACTTCCGCTTTCGGAACGGGATGGCCGTCCAATTTTGTAAGAGAGGTGGTTTCCATCGCATTGGCTATTGATAACTCACTCACTTCTATTCCGGCTGATATGGCAGATGAAATAAGAACCGTCATTGGATTCCCTATGCAAATTGCAAACTCCTTCAGCCCTCTTTCGAGATATGCGTTAAAATTTCTTTGCAGAATGCGAATCACTACTTTATCGTCATCTATTACCATCATTCTGTGATACGAAGTGTTCAGCCCGTATTCCGGGTCATTTGCTACAATAATGCCGGAGGCAATATACGGCCCTCCGTCAATTTTATAGTAGGTGAGTATTGGCAGGTCCTTCAAACTTTTTAGTTGAATATAATTCGTATCTTCCACCCCAGGCTCCTCGGGATTTGAAATGGCATCGGCAATAGTTTTTATTATTTTATCCTGCCTAATCTGGAGGGCAAGAGCGACAAGTTCTCTGGTCGAGCATATGTTTGCAACGACTGGCATATCATAGCCCTCGACATTGCTGAATATCAATGGCTTTCCGTCCAGTTTTTTCATAAGTGTGGCTATCTCGTACTTGGTAGAAACTTTCTTTTTTATCTCAACCATCATTTCCTTTTCACGCAAAAATTTTACAAATTCTCTGAAGTCCATCATGTGAATATGCAAAATAAATTTAAAAGTATTGGGATTGTTCAGCATTCCCGGTCTAAACAGATCAAAAAATTCGAGGCGCGAAGAGGAGATGTTTTACCGAACTGTATTCTATAACCTATCATTCAACTCTCCGCAGCTCGGGCACTTTGGATTTCGTTCTATCTTTATGAGGTCGTACATCAAAGACTGGGCGTCATACACCAGCAGTTTATTTGCCAGCAATGGCTTCATTCCCACAAGATGTTCCTCAGAATGGGTAACATCATAGATTTTTGAAGCAGTATCTCAGCAACCTCTCTCAATTTTCAACCAATTTAAAGTCAGCTTTCTGATCGTCGGGATCAAAGTGCGATTTGATATGCAATACGGGAAAAAACGAAAAAATATAAGATTCAACAATCTGTCCCT
>JAYEJS010000026.1 GCA_034660695.1 Candidatus Thermoplasmatota archaeon
GATACGTTAAATGTAACTGGCGCAAATAAACAGAGTTACCTGGAGATAAAATGTCTCGGAAACTAACAGTACTATCTACCGAAATTACCGCTTTAACAAGATAAAGATTATCTCTCGTCGCAATATATAGGTTCTTTCTGCTGTAAAACTCAGTAGATGATGCATTTACATGGCCACGGGATGAAGTAATAGTGATATCATTATTGTATGTCCGAATATATGCACTTGACAAATTTACATTTCCGTTGCTTGATGAATAAATATTAATATATCTATTACTGTTTAAAGCGGTAGAGAGATTTGCACCAGATAAATCAATGGTGCCATTCGATGTATATATTTCCACATTCCCTTCAGAATCAGGAATTTCTAATTGAGAAGCGCTGATATTGCCCAAAGTGGTTTTAATTGTCAATGCTCCTGAATTTCCCCCAATATTATGGGTTAAAGCACCTGTAAGAATGATATTCCCTCCTCCATTTCCAGCAACTCCAAAACAAATGTTGGTTGGTTTATTGGCGTTTTGTGTAATTGTAGCACTTTCACCTTTAATGTATCCTGAGTTATCACACTTTAAATTCAATTCCCCGGCCATATTGGTAATGCTTGCATGGGAAAAATCTAGGAAAGTATGACCTTGAAGCATGGGATCACTCCCGCTTTTTGCATTGATAGTTGTATATTGGGCAATTACTGCACCCTCGTGGGATTTTACCGTCAACTCAGCATATGGTACATTTAAAGTAGCGTAGGAAATGTTGATGTCACCCGTGGTAGAATCCATGCTTACGTCAAGAAGTCTTCCTGGATGTATAAAAATGTTTGATGCAATCAAATCATCATACGCCCTGATATTCATCCATGAATCCCATTGGCCTGTATCTCTGATAGCCACATCGCTATTTGTTAGGTCAACACTCCCATTATACGATTCAATGTCTATTACAATTGGGCTATTACCTGTTTCATCACAAGTGATATTTATGTTTCTTAAGTATATGTCATCGTTGGCATACATATTCACATTTATACCCTGATTCCCATTCTCTTCAATATTGATGTTTGTATTATTTGCAAAAATGCTCCCTATAGCATCTATCGTTAAATCTGCGGATAACGCCCCCTCCTCATCAGGGTTTATTGTAATATTTTGGGAATATGAGAGGTAGACATCGGTTGCCTCCAAGTTTACTGAATCAGCCGTTATGTTGGCATCGATAACAATGCTGTTATTTGCCCTTAGATCTAAAGGTATGTTACTTCCGAGGATCAAGTTGCTTAGTCCAGGTGTTAGAACAAGACTGGAGTTGTTGTTACCAACGTAATCGCCTTCTGACTGCCATGAATAAAAAATACCGTCATTTGTTATATATTCCGTGACATTTATATCCAATCCGGGAGTATATACTAAGTCGTTATTTAGGTCTACAAATGCAAAATCTATTTTTATCGGCCAAACAACAACAGATTTGCTAGTCGAGTTAACAGCGTTATCATTATCTTTAACAGTTAATGTTACCGTATACGAGCCCTCATTAGCGAACAGATGAGTTGCATTTCTTTCGTAGCTTATGTTTCCATCCCCGAAGTTCCATGTCCAGTTTACAATCGTACCGTCGGCATCTGTTGAGGTATCGCTAAATTGAACAGTATCCTCCAAGGTGGGTTGTATCGGAGAGAAAGTAAAATCTGCTATTGGAGGAGCATTAACTCTCACATTTTTAGTAATTGTACCACTAAATCCGTCGTTATCAGTAACACGAAGGAGAACATTGTAAGTTCCTGCCGAACTCCAGGAATGAGTAGTGGTAGGAGAAGCGCTATTGTCGTCGTAAATTCCATCTGCATTCCAGTCCCATTCATACAGCGTTATATTGCCATCATCTGATGAACTACTGGCATCGAATGTCACATTTTCATCAATTTGTGGCACTAGAGGGTTCCACGTAAAGTTTGCAGTTGGAGGCTGATATACAGTAACCTGCTTTGTGATGCTATCATTTGTGATGTTAACATTGGGGCCCAAAACGGTTCCATCATATGTTACAGTTAATTTAACATTATACGTTCCCTTCACTGGATACTGGTGAGTTGGGTTTTGCTGTGTAGAATTGTTTCCATCACCAAAATCCCAACTCCACATATCTATGTAAGAGGAATACGAGGATGCATCACTAAATTGTATTGTTTCTGATATTACGGGCCTGTCAGGAGACCACGTAAAATCGGCCGTACCCTGCAATTCAGTATTGTCTTTAAAGAGATAATCCGTCA
Source organism: Candidatus Thermoplasmatota archaeon (assembly GCA_034660695.1). Taxonomy (NCBI): domain Archaea; kingdom Methanobacteriati; phylum Thermoplasmatota; species Thermoplasmatota archaeon. Next base: position 2,275 of record JAYEJS010000026.1, read on the forward strand.
AACCCATATTCAACATACCGCTCATGATTATGGAATTACTATTTTTGTCGACTATTACAATGCTCACCTGCCAATATCTTATGCTATAATTGAATGAATAGCTGAAATAATCCCCTACATTCCATATACCGTCATTACCGCCATCAAATATTCCCTTAGAAGGGTTTCCCTCTGAATCAAAATGTATTGGTATTCTCTCAATATTCCCTT
>JAYEJS010000027.1 GCA_034660695.1 Candidatus Thermoplasmatota archaeon
GTGAATAATTTAAAATTTTTACATCAAATTCAATCCTTGGCTTCATCGCCCTCTCCAATTCCCTTGCAACTTTCATTGCAAATTTAAATCTTTCATATGGATTTAGTTCTTTGGAAATTAATAAAGCCACATCTATATCATTAAAATTCTCGCTATTAACAAAAGAACCAAATATATAAACCACTTCTACCATATAAAATTTAGGTATTTTGTTTCTGATTTGTTCAATAACTTTTTTCTTATCCAATATGATTTTAATTTCTTCGCTCATATCTTTACCTCCGAATTATCGCCTATGACCAATTTATGGCCTTTAGGAAAACTATTGTTCTTAAAAATTTTAACTCCTTTGCCAATTAAAGATTCAACAATTCTTTCTATTCCTACTATTTTTGTTTCATCCATTATTACAGAATCTTCAATTTCTGTATTAACAATCTCGCAGTTATTGCCTATGCTAGTATATGGCCCAATGTAGGAGTTTGTAATTTTACAACCATTTCCGATTATAACTGGCCCCTTGATCAGTCCTTTTTCTATTATACTATTCTCACCGATCACTGCCCTGCCATTTATTTTTGCCTCCTTTACTATTCCAAAATTTTTAGTCTCATTGATTTCATCTAAAATTAGCCTGTTGGCATGGATAATATCCTCCGGCTTTCCAGTATCCTTCCACCACCCTTTCACAAATGATGATTTTACTTTATAACCATGATCTATCAACCATTGGATGGCATCAACTATTTCCAGTTGATTACGCCAAGAAGGTTTTATTTCTTTAACTGCCTGGAAAATAGCAGGTCTGAATAAATATATCCCGATAACAGCAAAATTACTGGGAGGATCTTTAGGCTTTTCTATAAGCCTTACAATCTCATTTTTCTCATTCAATTCTGCTATCCCAAATTCTTGAGGGTTTGGTACATCTGTCAACAAAATACTTGCCTCTTCCTTTCCATTTAAAAATTTGTTTACATGTTCAACTATTCCCTCCTTTAGTAAGTTATCTCCGAGATACATAACAAACGGCTCTTTTTCTAAAAATTTTTCTGCAACTATTATTGCATGAGCCAATCCTTTTGGCTCAGACTGGTAAATAAATTCAATTTTTGCATCCCAATTTTTATTTTTCACTGTTTCCATGACTTGTTCTTTATTTGGGCCTACTATTATACCGATATCTTTTATTCCAGATTCAATCAAATCTTCTATGGCATAGAATAAAACAGGCTTATTTCCTACAGGTATGAGCTGTTTTTGTTGAGAATAGGTCAAAGGTCTTAGCCTAGTTCCATACCCACCCGATAAAATCAATCCCTTCATTGTATCTCCTTTTCAAGCAAATGTAAAGCTTTTCTTACCTTATAAGGTTTTTTGATTTTTGAGATTTTTGATACATTTAAAGAAGAATCCATCGGTCTTTTGGCTATCCAGTTCATTTCTTTAGTTGTTGCAGGAATGATAAGATTTTCATCAAGGCTAAAAATTTTAGCCATCTTCGAAACAAAATCATGTCTATTTATTTTCTCCCCTCCAGCGGAATGATAAATACCTTTCTCGTCTTTTTCAATTAACGCCAATATTTGCTCCGCGAGATCTATATTCAAGGTAGGTGAATTCCATTGATCTGTTACAATCCTAATTTCTTTTCCTTTTTTCAATTCTTCTATAACCCAAGTTGCAAAATTTTTTTTATTTGCCCCATAGACTACAGATGTTCTTGCAATTACAAAATCATCACAAATTTCTTGGACTGCTTTTTCACCTCCAAGTTTTGTCAAGCCGTAATAATTGATGGGATTTGTTCCATCTTCTTCTTTATAAAGCCCTTTTTTGCCATCAAAAACATAATCTGTGGAAATATACACCATTTTTGCGTTAATTTCCTTCGATGCCATAGCAATATTTTTTGTTCCTGCAACATTCACATTATACGCTTTTTCTTTTTCAATTTCACATTTGTCCACATTTGTGAATGCTGCTGCATGAACTATCACATCTGGTTGTAGTTTTTTAATAATTCTCTCGACATTTTCTTTATTGGTAATATCAAGAAATACTGCATTTTTTGACTTAATAGGATTTTTGCTGTAAATAGGACGGATATCATACGAAGTTTTATTCTCAATAACTTTGACAAATGCTCGTCCAAATAAACCGCTACCACCAGTGAGCAATACTTTCATTTTACTCCTCTTCAAATAAATTTATGCTATCTTCTTTTACTACTCTACCTGCCAAATGATATTCAATAAAATATGTCTGTCCTATTGCCATAACTTTTTTATTTTTCATCGCCTCAAATGAATAGAGAGATATTACTTAAGGATTATTATGGAACATTGGGTAGTTCCCAATAAATTTGTTGAAGATTTAAATAGTAGAGGATAATTCCCCTTTAGCAGAAGAACATGCTAGGAGGGAAAAGATGGAAAAAAAGAAAGGTAAAAAATGCCTAAAAGATAGGCATGG
>JAYEJS010000028.1 GCA_034660695.1 Candidatus Thermoplasmatota archaeon
ATTCTTTCAAACATGTGACCGAACGTATATAATTTAGGCACTACATAATTGTTACGAAATTTTCAGAATACACTTGGTATAGGACGCAAAAAGAATCAGTAAAATGTAGTGTCAAATTAAATATACTATTATCATTTGGAAAGTGTACTTAAACTTTCACTGCCTTGAGCCCCATGTTGAAAGCCCTTTCATTCATCTCCACATATTTTTCTGGAATGTTGTTCTTCACAGACTCCAGTATTTTTTCCTTTCCGATGGGCAACAGATCCATTCCTGCAAGGGCACCAAGCATGACCACGTTTTTCGTTATAGCATTGCCCGATTTCTTTGCAATATCCAGTGCATCAATTTTTATCAGCTTTCCCCTTGATGAAAGTTCTTTGAACACTTCCTCCGGATCTGGATATTTACTCTCACCTATAGATACGTTTGGCGGAATCACGGGGTTTATATCAGTTATTATGACTCCATCTCTCTTCAATTTTTTTATGTACCTGAGGGCTTCCACTGGCTCCATGGAAACGATAACATCTGCACCCCCGTCGGCAATTAAAGGTGAATATACATCCCCCACGCAAACGGTACATATCACGCTCCCGCCTCTTTGCGCCATGCCGTGCACTTCAGACATCAGTACTTTTTTTCCTTCTGTTAGAAATGTTTTTGCCAGTATGTTTGCCCCTGTAAGCACACCCTGGCCGCCAACTCCCGAGAATAACAATCTTTCCTTCATTTTTTCCTCCTTATCGCGTGTGGTTCGCAAACCTGGGTGCACACCCCGCATGCACTGCAGAGCGTCTCATCTATTTTGATTTTATCGCCATCATAGTAGAAGGCGGGACACCCGAATTTTTTGATGCAGACCTCACATTTTGTGCATTTGTTCTGGTCTATCTCGAACGAGCCTGCACGCCTCTCTTGAGGTATAAGAAGTATACAGGGGGCTTTTGAGACGACAACGGAAGTGCCCTTATATTCAAGTGCTCTCCTGAAAGTCTCCTTTGTCTTTTCTAAATTGTTTGGATTGACCACCTCAACGTGCTTTACGCCAAGCCCTCTCACCACGTCCTCAACCTTCAGCATGACCGCCTCGTTTCCCATGCCGTCGTATTCCGTGCCGGGGTTGGGCTGGTGGCCCGTCATGGCCGTTGTCCTGTTGTCAAGAACGGTAATAATGCAGTCGTGATTGTGGTGCACAGCATTTACGATGCCCGGCAGGCCGGCATGGAAGAAAGTAGAATCGCCCATGAACGAAATGACTTTCTGATTTGTGGCATAGGAAAAGCCGCATGCCGTACCGACATTTGAACCCATGCACAGCAGAAAATCCGCCACTTCGAGAGGAGGGGCCTTACCGAGAGTATAGCACCCTATGTCGGTAGGATATATGGTGCCCTCCGGTGCAACCTGCTTGACCGCATAATATGTGGCCCTGTGTGGGCATCCCGGGCATAACACTGGGGGGCGGGGCGGTATGGGTATGCTACTGCTTGCAGATTCTTTTTCTTTCAATCCAAAAAATTTTCTGATTACCCTTTCTACGATATCGACATCATATTCATATATTCTGCTCAAGCCACCGTACCCTTTGCCATATATTTTTACGTCAATTTCTTCCTCATGGGCAATCGCCTTCAACTGCTCTTCAAGGAAAGGTTCAAGTTCCTCCACTACCAGCACTCTTCCACATGCCTTCAAAAAATCGATGCACATTTTTCTTGGGAGGGGGTTGGTCATCCCGAGCTTCAATATTTTGCATTTCACCCCCAGTTCCTCGACAGCTTCTCTCACATAGTTGTGCGACGGGCCTGATGAAACAATGCCGGCATTTCCTCCAAAATCTTCGACATAATTAAATCTGCTATTCTCAGAAATTTTTTCTGCCATTTCCATCTTTTCAAGCAGAATGGGATGCAATTTTCGTGCAACCTCAGGTACGGTTACCATCAGCGGATTTTTCTCAAATTTTCCCTTTTTCTTCTTCAGATTAATCCTGCCCAACGAAACCGGACCGCGAATATGGGATGTCCTCGTGGTCATTCTGAAAAGGATGGGCAGCGAAAGTTCCTCCGATATTTTGAAAGCTTCCATAACCATGTCTTTTGCCTCCAGGGGGTCAGACGGCTCCAGCAGTGGGGCATTCCCGAATTTCGCATAGTATCTGTTGTCCTGCTCGTTCTGGGATGAATGGCATGAGGGGTCATCTGCCGTTATGATTACATGCCCCGCCTTGCACCCGACATACATGTATGTCATAAATGTATCACTCGCCACATTGAGGCCCACATGCTTCATGCACGTAAGGGCGCGCAGGCCGGAGACAGCAGCAGCGGCAGCAAATTCCAGTGCCACCTTTTCATTTGTGGAATACTGGAAATAAAATCCTGGCTCCAGCCCTTTATTTTTGTAATATTGCGCTATTTTTGAGAAGGTATCCGCTATTTCCGATGAAGGTGTGCCCGGATATGTGGTGGCAACATCTATGCCTGCTTCTACCGCCCCCCGGACCACCGCCTCGTTTCCAAGAAGTAAAGCTTTTTTTTGTGTCGATAATACGTCCATTTTATTCACCTTTTATTAATTTTGCATCCACTACTTTCAGTCCGTTCTCATAAACAAATACAGGGTTTAAATCCATCTGGTTTATAGAAGGGCAATCCATACCGATCCTGGAAAGTTTAAGGAGAAGGCTTGCCACGGCTTTTTTGTCAGGTTTCATTCCTCTGAATCCTTTGAAAATCTTGCTTGCCTTAAGCTCGTCAATCATGCCCTCTGCATCCCTCATTGTTATAGGAACGAGTCTGAAGGCAACATCGCCATACATCTCTGCAAATATGCCGCCCATGCCGACCATTATGGAAAGCCCAAAAGATTTATCATGTATAAGCCCTGCTATCATCTCGATGCCCTGGGGTTCCATCCCTTCGATCAGAAAATTTTTACCGGGAAATTTTTTACTGAAACGAATCACATTTTTTCTGAGCTCTTCCTTATCCATTATATTCAGTCTTACCCCGCCGATGTCGGTTTTATGGATAATGTCTGGAGAACATACTTTCAGCACAGCCGGAAATTTTATGTCTGTCCTGTCCAAGTCATCTTCATTCCTTATAAGCATGAAATCTGTTGTTGGGATGCCGTAATCCCTCAGCATTGATTTGACTTTATCTTCAGTTACATGAATTTTTTTTGCTGGCTGGCCGATATTCATTGTTTGGGTATGCAAAGGGTATTTTTTATTTTTTGGTAAAGGTGATATACCACCAACCGCATTAAAGCAAAGATAAAATGAGAACATTCATATCAATAGATGTGGGCAGCATGAAGCCGCTTGTAGAACTTGAAAACGAATTGAGGGAGGGAATGAACGTCAAACTGGTAGAGCCGGAAAATATTCATCTGACGTTGAAATTCCTTGGAGAAATTGGGGAAGACATCATACCCGGCATCGGGGAGGTTATGAAAGGCTCTCTGCATGGAATAAAACCGTTCACAGCATCGCTCCACGGTGTGGGCGCATTCCCAAACTTAAATTATATAAAAGTTGTATGGGTCGGCCTGGTGGACAACGGGCAAATGGAGGAAATAGCATCAAGGTTAAATAACGGGCTGCATGAATACGGGTTCAAAAATGAAAAAAGATTCGTGCCGCATGCAACACTGGCGAGAGTGAGAAGCGCTAGAGGTAAAGAAAAATTGAAAGAGTTGATAAATAAAAATAGGGATAAACAATTCGGAGAGGTGAATGTGGAATGCATAAGGCTCAAGAAAAGTGAATTGACGAAGGAAGGGCCCATATACAATACCGTCCTGGAAGTAAAATTGTGAGGAATATGGAGATAATAAAAAAAGTGCTGGAAAAAATCGTTCCGTCGGAAGAGGAAGAAAGAAAAATCATGCAGGCGGTGGAGAAATTAAAGTCGGAAATTTTGGGCAATGCAGAGAAAAAAAGCCTGGGTGTAAAAGTCATGCTCGTCGGCTCAATAGCAAAAGGAACATATCTTAAAGGCTCGCTAGATATAGACTTCTTTATTCTATTTCCGGTACATTGTCCAAAGGATGAGATGAGAGAACGTTCCCTTGAAATTGGGAAGGATATCCTCCAGGAATGGAAGATTCAATATGCCGAGCACCCTTACGTCAGAGGAATTTATGAAGGATACAATGTCGATATAGTGCCCTGCTATGATGTAAAACACCCGTCAGAAAAAATGAGTGCGGTGGACAGGACGCCCTTCCACACCGAATACATCAGGAAAAATTTGAAGGATAAAGATGAGGTAAGATTGCTGAAGCAGTTTTTGAAGGGCACAGGGTGTTACGGGGCAGAGATAAAAATTCAGGGCTTTTCAGGGTACCTGGCAGAACTATTGGTATTGAAGTATGGCTCATTTGAACAGGTACTGAAAAATTCTCAGGATTGGAAGAATAAAGTCATACTGTCACTGAATGGTGATAAAAATGTAGATTTCCCGGAAAATTTTGTTTTTATTGATCCTGTCGATTCTTCACGCAATGTTGCTGCCGCCCTTTCGCCGGATAAAATACAATTTTTTATTTTTGCGGCAGGGGAATATCTAAAAAATCCGAGATTGGAATTTTTCTTTCCAAAAAAAGTCAGGCTGTGGCCGTTGGAAAAGATAAGAGATAGAGTAAAAAATTTTGTTGGTCTCCGTATACCGAAACCAGACGTGGTGGATGACATATTGTACTCGCAGATAAAAAAAGCATCAAAAAGCATGGAAAAGATGTACCGTAAACGTGGATTTCATCCAGTTGATTCATTATATCATGTAAATGACGATATACTGATAATTGCAAGGTTGAAGGAAAAGAAAATCCCTGAAAGAAAGATTCATATGGGCCCGCCAGAAAAAGAAAATGATTATGTTAAAGCGTTTCTTTTAAAGTGGGAAGGAAATGACAATGTCATTAATATCCCATATAAAAAAAATGGCAGATGGTGGGTCGAGATAAAAAGAGATTATACCAATGCATACAATTTGCTGGAGAATAAACTGGAAGATTTAAATCTGGGGAAAAATCTTAATGAATTAAAAAATCATGTTAAAATCTATGAAGATGATGATTTTGTAAAAGAAAAATATGCTACATTCTGGACAGAATATTTTTCGGGAAAGCCCCCTTGGGAACGATAGATTATATCAATCCTGCTTTTTGAAGCAACATGAAATCTTCTGTGGAAAGCTTTTCACCCTTTTTGAATCTTTCATATACATCATCCGCTTTCTTTTGCACGGCACTTCTCTCTTTCTGTATTTTATCGACTTTCTCTTTTTTCTTCATGGAGTCCATCTGGTCTTCTATGCCTCTTATTTTCTTGACGTATGAAACCAGTTTTTTATGAGCCCTGTCGGCATCCAATCTGGCTAAAACATATTCCTTCTGAATTTTTTTTAATTCCTTATATAATGCATCGGATTTATTGAAGCATTCCATCATTTTAATGTGTTCCTCCTGCGCCTTGTCTGCCAGCTCTTTCACCCTGATATGTTCTTTGTCTCCTTTCTCTTTTATATGCTCCTCCTTTTCAATGACTTCCTTCAGTGCCGGATTTTTTTCAAGAATTTCCCTCCTTTCTTTTATTTTTTCGTTCAGTCTGGAAAGCTCCTCCACAATTTCTTCTTCTTCCCTTTTTGAAAGCTGGCGGGTCATCTGTCTGAATTCCAGTTCATCCCTTCTTTCGTTAAGCGATTCCAACGGCTCTTCATCAGGTAAATATTTTTTTCTAAGTAACTCCACTTCCTTTTCTATTTCTTTGCACTCCTTATTCAGATTTCTTCTTTTCTTTTTCGAGCTTGCAACCCTCCTGTTTATCTCATCCCTCTGTTTTTTATGTCTTATGCCCTCCTGTTTATATTTTTTAATCAGGGCAGCCAGCTCATATCTTTTTTTTCTTAATTCATTCGTTTTTACATTAAATTTTTCCCTTATTTCCTTTACCTCCCCTATTTTTTTCCTTAATTCTTCTCTTTTTTTCTGCAATTCCTCAATATTCATCCTACCCCCCTAATTGGGGTGTTTTATTAAAAAATTTCGCTTACTCGTATATCCTCCCCTCCATCACCACATGTTTGACAACGGTTTCTACTCTGTCAACGGCAGTTCTTGTTATCTCGAGTTTTCTCTTTAGTTCGGGATCAGCTTCCTTCATGGAAAGATCTATGTACCCTTTTGCTATGCACAGGGGGTTAAAAAAATAGTGAGAGATGTCTTCAGTAAATTTTCTTTCCCTCTCAATGATTTCCTCCATTTTTTTATTGGAAAGCTTGAGTTCATTCTCCATCATCCTTTTTTTAGTGATATCTATTGTATTGACCAGCAGTGCTTTACCGCCTTCATAATTCACGGCACATGTGTTCAATTCTATCCATGCTGTCTTGCCGTCTTTCCTTATTAACCGTATAGTGCATGAAGATGATTTTTTTCCTTCCAGGACACTGTTCATTTTTTTTCTGATAATTTTAATATCGCCAGTGTGAACGAGATCCATAAAATTTTTTTTTGAAATGTTATTGCCATATCCGGTTATTTCTCCAAATCTTTTGTTTGAGAACAAGCATTTACCATCTTTTACCATTAATACCCCTGTAGGTGAATTCTCGGTCAAAATGCGATACTTTTCCTCGTTTTCCCTCAGTGCATCCTCTGCATACACTCTTTCACTTATGTCGTTCATAATGATTATTGTCCCATTGGACGGGAGAGAGATTCCATCCATAGAAAAAAATTTATTATTTTTTTTCCACATTACGTTTTTAAATGGGCGACCTTTTTCGAGCAGATCTTTAAGATTTTTAAAATAAGCGGATTTTTTAACCAATGGATTCTCTAAAATTTTTGTCTTATTTATATCGTCGCACATTTCACCCATAATTTTTTTGTTTTTGTAGATCACAAACCCTTTTTCATCAATAAAAATGATCCCGACAGGAATGTTATCCAGTATTGCCTCAAGATAACCTTCACGTGCGCCCATGTCCCCTTCCATAATATCTTACAGGAAAGATTAGTGATTTATTTAAAACTTTCTAAATTACTCTCTCCTGTAATCAATAAACAGAATTACCAGAGATGTTTGAACAACACCTGCGAAGTCTTCGTAGGCAGAAAAATACAATCCGCCAATTCAACAGGTGAATGGAAAAGGAGTCCCGCCTCCCGGATTTGAACCGGGGACCTGCCGGTTTCGGCAGCAGGGCCAGATGGCCGTTGGGTCTACAGCCGGCCGCTCCAGCCAGACTGAGCTAAGGCGGGAAGAGGTGATAATGCACCGTACATTCTTATTTCTTTTTATGGGCCTGCCCGGATTTGAACCGGAGTTCATGGCTCCCAAAGCCACGAGGATAAACCAAGCTACCCCACAGGCCCCTATTACCTGTAAGATATTTTATCTAAAAAACTTTTCCTTTTACCGCCAAATCATATTACAAAATTTTAGGAATGCCGCCATCCAGCAAAGTTTATAAAGGGAAGGTTCTCTATATAATAGGTGGTAAAAATGAAAGTTGGGAACAAGGCAATATTGTGTATGCTTGTAACATTATTGCTTATGGTGCCAATATCGGCATGTGGAGTAAGCAGGGTACAGAATGCTTCCCAGTTACAAATGCAAATAGAAATAGAAATCTATGGCGGTTTCGGCATAACAGTAGTTGTTAAAAATATTGGAGAAGAAAACTTAACCAATTTGGATTGGGAAATTGAGTTAAGCGGATTGATATTTTTCGGGGTGTGTAGTGAGGGCACCATTGATCCCCTTACAAATGAAACCACAATAAGACTTTTACCCGTCGGTATCGGGCCCGGAACCATAACCATAAGCGTGGGAGATGAGTCCGCATCTGCGACATTTTTCATAGCAGGGCCGTTCGTGGTGCTAACATAACCTCTTCTCTCTCTTTTGCCGGTGGTCAAATAATCGAATCATTTTTCATCATTTCTGCGATTTCTTGCGGAAACCTTGCAACTTTCGCTCCCGAAGCCCTGAGAGCATCTGTTTTTGATTGAGCTGTCCCCTCCCCTTTTGATATAATCGCACCTGCATGCCCCATTTTTTTTCTCGGCGGTGCTGACCTGCCTGCAATATATGCATAGACAGGTTTTGTGACGTTCTTTTTGATGTAAATGGCTGCTTCCTCTTCTGCCGTGCCACCTATTTCTCCGACAAGGGCAACGGCTTTAGTTTCTGCATCGTTTTCAAATGCTTCAAGAGCATCGATGAATGTTGTTCCGATGACAGGGTCGCCCCCAAGCCCTATGCATGTGGACTGCCCCAGACTGTTCTCCGTGAGGGAATTGACAATTTCATATGTGAGGGTTCCAGAGCGGGATACAACGCCTATGCTTCCCTCCATGAACACCGTGTTCGGGATTATGCCTACCTTGCTCTTCCCAGGGCTGGCAATGCCGGGGCAATTCGGCCCGATGATTCTCGTCTTTTTGTATATCGCATAATGAACAAATTCCATGGCATCGTGGACTGGAATACAGTCTGTTACGACAACAATTGTTTTTATCCCTGCATCCAGAGATTCCATCACCGCATCCTTTGCAAATGGAGCCGGTACAAGAATTAAAGATGTGTTTGGCTCTTTTTCCATGCTCTCTTCGACGGTATCGTAGATGGGTACGCCGTGAACATCCTCACCACCCTTGCCAGGAGTTACACCCGCCACAACCTTCGTCCCAAAATCCTGCATTGCTTTGATGTGGAATCGCCCCTGATGTCCAGTCGCCCCTTGAACGATGACACGTGTATCCTCATCAACAAATATTGCCATTTTATTTCCTCCCGAGTTCGGATGCTTTTTTTGCAGCCTCACGGAAAGAAGGTATTGCTATTACTTTATCTTTCAAAATTTTCATAGCATTCTCTTCATGCATTCCTCTTATGCGCGCCACAACGGGGCAATCTATCCCCTCCTCATCTATCACCGCCTTTACACCGGATGCAACTGTATCGCATTTTGTCATTCCTCCAAAAAGGTTAAGAAAAATGACGTCGGGCCCAGCTTTTTTAATTATCCTGAAAGCCTGCTTAACTTTTTCCGGATCGTCAGTCCCGCCCAGATCAAGGAACATTCCTTTCCCTCCGTATTCATCAAGCGCATCCAGCGTTGCCATTGTCAGCCCCGCTCCATTCGCAATCACCCCTATATTCCCGTCAAGCTGGACGAATGTTATATTTTTCTTTCTGGCCTCTTTTTCGAGGGGTGTAAGCTCCTCATTTTCTTCTGGCAGGTCAGGATGCCTGAAAAGGGCGTCATCGTTAACAATTACCTTTGAGTCGACTGCAATCAACCCCCCTTTGGCATAAGCAAGAGGATTTATTTCCACAAGTTCGCATTCCTTTTCTATGAAAATCGAATAAATTTTTTTGGCAATGTCTGCAACATGTCTGTTACCAATTTTCCTTAACTGATAATTCTGAATACCGGCAAGGGGATTTATGTATATCTTAATAACATTGCTTTCATCAACACTCTCAATGTCCATTCCCCCGTCACGTGAAAACATAATCAACGGCTTTCTTTTGCTCCTGTCAATCGTTACAGCCAGATAAAATTCTTTTTCAATGTCCAATTTTTCTTCCACGAGTATTTTTTTGACCCCATAACCATCTATTTCCATGCCCATCATTCCATCAAAAATCTTATTTGCCTCATCAATGCCAGAGGCAAATTTTATTCCTCCAAAATTTTTTCTTTTTCCTGTCAAAACCTGTGCCTTCATGACCCACGGGAATTGTATATTGACGGCTTGCAGTTCATTTTCCTCCTCAACAACCGTGCCTTCTGGTACTGAAATACCGTAGCGGGAAAATAATTCCTTGCCCTGGCATTCGTATAGCCTCATTAATTGAAAATATGTAAACTTTTATAAGTTATTCGTTTAAAAATTTCTCTGCTTTTTCGAGGACTTTTCTGTCGTTTTCGTATGTTATTTTCCTGACTGCCTCATCATAAGGGAGCCATGCATAGTCTGTGTGCTCATGTGAAAGTTCAATGCGGCTTACGGAGCATTCCACCAGAAAGTAGGTAACTTCCTTGTATGTTCTCTTTCTCTCAGAGGTATAAAAATAACTTATTTTTTCTCTGAAAGACGGTATAAATCTAAGCCACTCTTTCTCCAATCCGGCTTCTTCCTTTGCCTCTCTCACCACAGTACGCATTTCACCTTCTCCTTTCTCGATTTTGCCCTTTACAAATCCCCAATGACCCCAGCCGTATTTGAGCAGCAGATACTTCCCATTATGAAAAATTATTGCCCCGCATGACCTTTCGACAGGCATTCAATCCTCCAATTTTTTTGTTGACCCTGTCATGGTCAGCATTTCCTGAAGCACCCTCCCATATTCCTCCCCTCTCTTTTCAAGCAGCCTCCTGGCATATTTTGTGAGGTGGCTGCCGAAATCCTTTTCCATCTCCGAATATTTCCACTCCTCGCTTCCTGCTTTGTTTATTGCCAGTAAAAATGCATAAGCAATCGCTTTTTTTTTCACATCCATTTCTTCTCCGTGAATTTCTTTTATGGCTTCTTTATACCCTCCAGTCCTGTAGGCTCTTGCTATCCTGTCGGCAAATTCCGCAAGCGGGGGCAATTTTTTGTAATGCGGTAATTCTCTCAAAATTTTTTGTTTTTCTTTTTCCCCGTAAACCCTTTTCAGAATTTCCGAGGGCTGCTTTCCAGCATAATTTTCAAGTATTTTCATCCCTTCCTTCCCGGCAATATTTCTGACGACATCTTCCCCATACTCATCCCAATACTTTGAAAGTATTTTATTTGGTGTTGCATTTGAAATGACCAGCGGCTTCCCTATCCTGTTCAAAATATATTCAATGCCCAATTCCTCCCATTTATTCGGTTTGATGTGTTCTATGGCAGCATCAGCGTCACTACCGTAGCAGACGTTGTCAATTACGAAAACCCTGTCATGCAACTTTTCTATGTTCCACTGCACCTTTTTGTACCAGTTCTCAATAAACTCTTTGTCATCAATTTTTCCTTCTACGTAATACGAATCGTCCATTTCCTTTTTCAGGGCATCTTCGATGATGCATCTGTCACATTTTTTACTGCACGAAATAAAGTTTCCGACAACTGTTGCTTCGAACTCCTTTTTTATATTCGGGGAGTAAAAGTATTTTGCCATTTTCATTATGGTATTGCCTGAGGCACAGTCCTCGCATATTTTTAATTCCATATCTGCTGGAATCCACTTTATCCTTATGCATGTCTTTTTGCTATCAGCATGTTTGCACATCCCTTTTTCAAGCCCGATTTTTTTCGTAACGAATCGTATAAATTCTTCTGGAGGTGTGGCATCATTGCCCATGCATATCATTTTGTCCTGAATGGAGTATATATATATTTTTTTCCTGGAAGCGATGTCCATTATTCCGAGCATCCGTATATGAGGGTTATCAAAATTCTGTACGGCAAGGAGTTTTTCGTCATTTGCCTTCCCCCTCTTTGCATATACATACGTATTGCCATTGATTTCCTTTGCCGCAAAATAAGAAATTTTTGAATCTGCAAGAAGAATTGTGCCCGCAACAGCACCTGACAAGTCCTTTCTGGATGCATATTTCATTAATTTTTTTTCATCTGCTTTCATTTTTTCAAGCTTTGTCCTCAGATTTTTAAAACGGCATTTTTTGCAATTTTTATTTGAGCATTCCGGCAGCACCATTACAGGATTTTTTTTAATGCGCGATGCCATCTCTTTTATTCCCTTCTCCTGAACTTTTGTTGCAACCCTTATGCCCCTGCTCTTAAATCTGGCCACGATGAATAAAGGAAAAGAGGTTAAAAACTTTTATTAAGGATTGCAGAATTTCAAGTGTGCTCATTTCAGTTGTCGTGGCGGTGAGAAACGAAAAACAATATATCAAGCAGTGTATAGAATCGCTTTTCAGCCAAGATTATGCCGAAAAATATGAAGTCATCGTTATCGATGGAATGAGCGACGATGGCACCTACGAATTGCTGGAAGGACTGCAAAAAAAGTACGGCTTTAAGTTGCTTTGTAATGAGAAGAAAAATGCAGCTGCGGGCAGAAATATGGGCATAAAGGAAGCAAAAGGAGAGGCAATAGCGTTCATTGATGGCGATGCTACAGCTTCCGAAGACTGGCTCAGTAGCATAAGTAAGGCGTTTGAGAAAAGCAATGTTGCTGGTGTGGGTGGCCCTGATTTACTGCCGGAAGATGGAAATTATAAAGCAAAAGCAATTGGCCTTGTAATGACTTCCCCGCTTGCCAGAGGGGGCAGGCTGAATCCGTCAACCCAGCATGTGATGGACGACAAATCACGCTATGTTGACCACATACCTACCTGCAATCTATGCTTGAATAAGGAAGTATTTGACAAAGTTGGAATGTTTGACGAAAGTTTTGTGAAGGGGCAGGACTTAGAACTCAACTATCGGATACGGAAAGCAGGCTACAAATTGTTTTATTCCCCAGAGATAAAGGTTGTGCATTACCGGAAGCAGCACATCCGCCAGTTTACCCGACAGATATACAAGTGGGCAAAGGCAAAAGTTGCCATAATAAAAAAACACGGCATGCACGGTCTTACAAGCCACATTTATTTATGGCCGGCCTATGCAATCATTGCCCTTTTTCTCTCTCTGTTCATCTCAATTTTATTGAATTTGATGAATCTGTTTATCCCGATTCTATTCCTCGCCCTT
>JAYEJS010000029.1 GCA_034660695.1 Candidatus Thermoplasmatota archaeon
TAATCTCCTGCATTCTGGATATTATTTTCCACCTATATGTACTGATAATTATTCTGGGTATGAATATTGAAAATGAGAGTAAGAAAAGTAAAGGATCAATGTCTCCCAAGGCACCGAGTATTTTATCTAGGCCTATGTTATTAACTATATAAATAAAAATACCTATGCCTGTAAAAGGGAGCAGTATCTTGAAATGTGCTATCTTTTCAAAACTCACCATCTATGTCTTATGCAATTTCTGTTTATATAACTAATTCAGTATTCCTTTTTACTAATAGTCTTATCCATAAATTCTTTGTTCACTATATAGCTTCCCCCCTCAATTCGTATCGCCTTACCGTTTACTATGGCATCTGCAACTTTCCTTCTGGCCGAGGTAAGATCGTTCCATAAAGTCTTCTGTGAAATTCCCATCTGAACCGCTGCCTCTACCTGACTCAACCCAACAAGGTCCACGAGACGAATGGCTTCAAACTCTTCTATAAAAAGATTTACAACATCTATATCCTGTCTGGCATAAGCTGGCCCAAATTGTGATACTGGAGGTATGCCGGCGACCCATCTATGACGGCGTCGTCTTCCTCTTCTCTGTCCTATCATATATCAGAATATATAAGACAAATTATTTAAATACATTGGTTTTGAGAGATATTCCTGAAATTTTGTAACGTCTCATTTTTTCTGGCAAGGTGACTATGAATTTTTATCTATCAGAAAAACTTACGATTCAGCAGTAAAAACTACCACGTTACGATTTTGTAGGAATATCAGTCGATAGTAGCTTTTAATATATGCAAATCTATTATTATTCATGTTGTCACTTGATGAAGGGAAAAAAGCTGTGAAATATGCAAGGGCAGTAATTGAAAACCATGTTGGGGGGCAAAATATCCAGAATTTTGACTTTGGAGAAAATTTTTACAAAAAAATGGGGGCATTTGTAACGATAAATACATACCCTGGCAAAATGCTGAGGGGCTGTGTCGGAATACCCGGGCCGGTCATGCCTTTGGAAGATGCAATAAAGGAGGCTGCTGTATCGGCAACACATGACCCCAGATTTCCGCAGTTGGAGGAAAAAGAGCTGGATAGCATTGTGGTGGAAGTTACGATATTAACGCCTCCAGAAATCATAGCTGTTGATGATGCCAGTGAATACCCGAAACACATAAAGATCAGAAGGGATGGGCTGATAGCAGAGAGAGGCATATGGCGTGGTTTGTTGCTGCCCCAGGTTCCTGTGGAATATGGTTGGAGCGCGGAAGAATTTCTGGCACATACGTGCATGAAGGCGGGGCTGCCGCCGGATGCCTGGCAGGATGAAACCACTAAGATATATAAATTCGGGGGAGAAGTTTTTTCAGAAATAGAGCCGCATGGGGAGATTGAGAAAGTCAAATTGGAAAATGAATAGTTACGAGGACGTATTAAATGGCAAAAAGGAATGCAGTTATCTCATTTGCAAAAAAATTCCAGTGGATTTTGGTACAGGCAACAAAGATGAAAAATTATGGAAGGAACATGATGCAGCTCTTGATAGAACGCCGGAAAAAAATGTTAGGTTTTCATTGCTGGACTTGAAGATAAAAATTGCTGGGAGAATATTCAGTAAATGCCATTTCTGCGAACACGACTGTATGGTGGATAGAAGAAAAGAAAGGGGGAAATGCGGTGTTGGAAAAGCAAGCATCGCATCAGAATTTTTACATTATGGGGAAGAGCGGATGTTAATACCTTCCCATACAATATTCTTTTCAGGTTGCCCCTTTCATTGCGTGTTTTGCCAGAACTGGGGTATATCCCAACGCCAGTCAGGCATTTACATTGAACCAGAAAGGCTGGCATATCTGATAGGAGATAGGAAAGGAAAAAATGTGAACTGGGTCGGGGGCGAGCCAACCCCAAATTTGCCTTACATACTGGAAACATTGAAGGAATGCGAACTTAATATGCCCCAGATATGGAATTCCAACATGTACTGCAGCATTGAAACGATGAAATTGCTTGATGGAGTGATGGATGTATACCTCACCGACTTCAAATATGGAAATGATAAATGCGCGGAAAGGCTGTCAAAAATTAAAAATTACTGGGAGGTCATTACAAGAAATCATTTAATGGCATATGATCAGGGAGATGTTATCGTACGCCATCTTGTTATGCCGAACCACATTGAATGTTGTTCTTTTGCCATTTTAAAGTGGATTGCGGGGAACATTCCTCATGCCATCGTAAATATCATGGATCAGTACAGACCTGAATATATGGCGAATCAACATTCAGAAATTGCAAGAAGGATAACAGTGGAGGAATACGAAAAAGTATGCAAATACGGCAAAAAACTTGGGTTGAGAATGATCAACCCGGTATAAGTCCCTACAGAAAGGATTATAATAGCAAACCCTATTCAAGCAAATACATATGGTAAGGGAAGAAATAGAAAAGGTAAAGGAAACGGAAAAAAAAGCGCTGGAAAAAGTTGAGAAGGCTAGAAGTGAGGCAGAATGGATTATAAACAAGGCAAAGGAAAAAGGAGAAAAAGAAGCGGAGAAAATAATTGATAACGCCCAAAAAGATGTTGATAAAAAACTGGAATGGGCATTGAAAGAGGCAAAAAAGGAGGCCAGAAAAATAGAGAAAAAGGGTAAAAGGGATGCGGAAAGGCTGGAGCAGTCTTCACTGCCTCATATAAAAAAAACAGCAGAAATTGTTGTAAAAAAAATTCTGGAATAATATGATATTTCCGTCAGAAATGAGCAGGATATCCATTCTTACGCATGACAGGCATAGCGATGCGTTGGTTGAATTGCTGCATGAGGCAGGGCTGATGGAAATTTCCCTGGCATCACTTGAAGATTTGGAGGAAGGAGCCATGCATCCCGATGTTGGAAGATGTGCTTCATATGAATTGCGTCTTACCAGGATTATAGATATTCTTAAAAAATATGAGCGGAAGAAAAAAGGCATAAGGGCAGCATTGAGCCCTTCAATTACTGAAAAAGCCAAGATTAAAAAAAGATTACTCGAGGAAAAAATCAGGCAGGCAAAAAATTTGCTTGAGGGTATTGAAAGCTTTATTATAGAAGCAGAAAGTAAGATAGAAGGCATAGAAAAAAGATTGGGAGCATTGAAAGAAGATATTGTAAAGATGGAAAGTTTGTCACCTTTTGACGTAGACCTGTCATGGATCGGCAAATCCAGATATCTTACAATAAAAGCGGGCATAAGCAGGGATGTCAATGCCTTGAAGGAATCTTTGCGGGGAATCGATGTAAACGTTTTCTCAAAACAAATTGTCAATGAGAAAGAGGAGTGGGCAGTTCTTCTGGTGGCATATGCATCCTGCGAAGAAGAAATATCGAGTAAAATAAAAAATTTTGACGAGATTGAAGTGAGCGGCAAGGGAAGTCCTTCTGATGTCATAAATAAACTGAAAAAAGAAAAAAAGGAACTTGAAAAGAAAAAGAAGAAGCTGATCCATAGTTTGAGGGAGATATACAAAAAAAGGAAATTTGCAATCTTTGCCATAAGGGAGGAAATACAGCTTGAAAAGCAGAGGAAGGAAATCCCGGAAAGATTTGGAAAGACGATGTACACCTCATTGATAGAGGGATGGTGTCTGGCACAGGATAAAGAAAAATTAAAAAAACTGGTTGATAAAGCAACATATGGGGAAGCATCTTTCTCGTGCAGGAAGGTGGAAAGAAATACTGACGAGGCACCGATTCATCTGGAAATGCCAAAGTGGGCGAATTCATTCAGAACATTTCTGGAATTGTTTGCCCTGCCGAAATACAATGAAATCAATCCTTCCGTATTCCTTGGCATCTCATTTATTCTATTTTTTGCCATAATGCTTGGAGATGCAGGCTACGGCTCCATGATTTTACTGGCGTCTGTGGCAGCATATTTCAAACTGGGTAAACACAGCGAAATGATAAAAAACTGGTCTTTTCTGGGAATCTGGCTCGGGATATCGACCATAATCACAGGTCTTCTTTTCAACGGCTTCTTTGGCGATTTTATTCCTCGATTTATTTACGGAGATGCAAACAAAACTCTCTACAATCTGCAAATAATGGGGCATCAACTTCCCATAGACGCCCTTCATAAGCCTCTGGCCATTCTTGTGCTCACGCTCCTGATAGGTCTCGCCCATCTAAACATCGGCTTCATTCTTGCAATGTACCAGAATTATAAAAGGGGGCATTTAAAAGCAATTTTTGAAGAACAGATACCATGGTTTCTATTGCAGATAGGCGGAGGGGCATTGATTGGTAAACATCTACTTCATATATGGGATTTGCCTTACCTGACATGGAACATTGCAATTTTATTCACCGCTATAGCCCTCATAGTCCTGCTTGCGAGCAAAGGGCCCATGGGATTTTTTGACGTTACCGGCTTTATAGGAGATTGGCTTTCATATGCCCGCTTACTTGCTTTAGGGCTTGCTACTGCGGGAATGGCTCTTGCTTTCAACATTGTTGCCCAGTTAGCGCCAAGCATTGTGCCGTACGTGGGCGTAGTTCTTCTTCCATTGATATTGATAGTTGCTCATATTGCAAATTTGTTAATCCAGGCGTTGGGGGCGGCAATTCATTCGCTCCGTCTCCAGTACGTGGAATTTTTCGGTCGTTTCTATGAAGGAGGGGGCAGAAAATTCGTTCCGTTTCACATAAAAAGAAGATATACGGAGGAAATAAAATGAAAAAAACAGTGGCAATGGGATTGGCCGTAACGGCCTTTGTGATGCTGGCAGGAACCGCATCTGCAGCAGAAGGACTGCAGCCTGGAGAGGCTGGAGAAACGCAGGCCAAGATAATGATGGGATGTATGATTGCAGTGGCGATAGCGGGCATATCATCCGCTTTTGGATTGGCGCTGGCAGGAAGTTCAGCAGTGGCTGTAACAGCAGAAAAGCCTGAGCTTTTCGGAAAGTTACTTGTTCTGCAGGTTTTGCCGATGACTCAGTCAGTGTACGGACTGCTTATTGCAGTATTGCTGATGATGGGTGCCGGTTTGCTCGGAGGGACGGCAAGCGTTGATCTTGGCAACAAAGCATTCGGATTGGGCGGGATAGCAATCGGGCTGGTCGTCGGGCTGACGGGCATATCTGCAATAGGTCAGGGAATGGTGGCTTCCTCGTCCATATCTGCCGTGGGGAGAAATCCTGATGTAGCGGCAAGAGGCATAATATTTACGGTTATGCCAGAGACGATAGCCATATTTGGTTTGCTCGTAGCCATACTCCTAATGGCAGGACTGGGTCTTCTGTAAGAAAGCATGACTCTCGAAAGGCTCGTCCAACAGATAGAGAAGGATGCGGAAAACGAGTCACATCAGATTATCGAAGAAGCGAAAAAAGAAGCAGAGAAAATAATCGGCGAAGCGAAGAAAAGGGCGAAAAAAGAAGCAGAAGCAATAGCGAAGAAAGGAGAAAAGGAAGCATCGCGCCTGAAAGAAAAAATACTCGCATCTGCAAGGAGAAAAGCCAGGGGGATGGAGATGCGCGCAAAGGAAGAGGTGATGCAGGTCTGCATCCAAAAAGCAATGGACATGCTAAAAAAAGTCGGTGGAAAGAAATACGAAGCAGCAATAAAGAGATTTATGGGAGAAGGGAAAGAATTGCTTGGAGACTGCGTAGTTATCATTTCAAGAGAGCAGGACAAAAAAATTACCAGAGCGATGGGGCTAAAGACAGATGGTAACGTGAGCAGCATAGGCGGAATTATAGTGCGAAGCACGGACGGCAGCACGGAAATAGATAACACATTCGAATCCATAATGGAGCGGAAAACAGGGGAAATAAGAATCATGATTGCAAACGAACTTTTCCCTGGTAAGGAGTAGCGGACATATGGATATATATGTTATAGTCTGGATCGCATTTGCATTTGCCGGCGTAATAACGGCAGCAAAATTCATGCCTTCTCTGGCAATAATGGCAGGCTTTACATATCCCAATGCAAAATTCAACGCAATAGGCAGCCCCTATTTGCAGGAAAAGGAGCTTTCCAGACTGATCAACAGCAAAAATTTGGAGGATTTTAAAAACAATGTGGCAGGCAGGGATTTTGTATTGGAAGGCAAAAGTGTTAGGGAGATACAGAAAAGCATTGATGAGTCTTTTGCCAGAATAGTAGATATGGCAGGTAAGGACTCGCCGAAGACGGTGAGAAAATTTTACGACGCCTATTTACAAAAACTTGATGGAAGGTTAATAAAAGATGCCATTAAAGCGATCCTGGAAGGAAAAAAAATAGGTGATGAAAAAGCATTCTCTCCTGCTTACTCAGAATTTATGAAGAGGGTAAAAGGGGCAGGAAAAGATGAATTGTTGGGTGCTCTGGCTGAATTTGGCATGGATGAGGCAAAAAAATTAATTGAAGCAAATGCCCCTTTCGTTGAGATAGAATACGCCATAGATAAAAAGGTTATGGAAAGCATCGGGAAGGCCAGCGTTCCGCGCTCCTGTTCTCATGCACGGGATGTGTTTGTAAAAAAGATGATAGACATTTTCAATTTGAAGGCCATATTCAGAGCCAAATATTACGGCATGAAAGGGATAGAAAACATGCTTTTTGGAGACGGGAGAGAAATATCGAAATGGAAACTGGAGCACATGCTTAAAATAAAGTCAATTCCAGAGATAATATCACTGCTTGAGGGAACATCGTACATAAAACCGCTCAGGGATGCCATACCTCAATATGAAAAGGAAGGCGTTCCCGCACTTGAAATTGCATTGGACAGGCATCTCATAAAAATGGTTGCAGATATTACCCTTGAACATTCAATGAATCTTGGCCCCGGCATAAGATTTATCGTGGAGAACGAGTTTGAGGCAAGAAATTTAAAAGCCATTGCCAAAGGAATAGGGGAGGGGCTTCCTCCTCAAAGAATATGGAAATTGATGGTGATCGAATGAGAATGGCCGTAATTGGTGACGAGGACACGGTAGCCTTATTCAAATTCGCAGGGGTAGGAAAAACCATTGTTGCTAATGAGGACGTGGAAAAAAAATTTGATGAACTCGTTGCCGATGAGGAAACAGCGGTCATAATCATCACTGAAAGAATAGCCGATAAATTAATGAAAAAAATAACGAAAATAAAATTGCAGAGGGAACTGCCCATAATCGTTGAAATTCCTGATAAAAAAGGAAAGATCGAAGGAAGAGAAAATTCAGTGGAAAAGATCATACGAAGGGCGGTTGGAGTTGAGATTTAAATGGATGAAAGAGAGGAAATTAAAGAATTAATCCAACGATATAATAAATTAAAAGAGGATAAGGGAAGAGAAGGTTTAAAGGAAATCAGCGAAGCTAATGTAAGGAGTGATTTTATAGACGATTTATTTGCGATACTTGGTTGGGATACTAAAAACCCAGACGAGTATGATAGGGAAAACTATGTCAGGGGCGTAGGGCATGCCGATGTGGCATTGAAGGTGGATGGCAAACCTGTTGTTTTTGTAGAAGCGAAAAGATTTGGCAGCATACCCGAAGTAGATAGAGATACAACTGATTGGATAGAAGAAGAAAGGCAGGTAATGAATTATGCTGCAAGCCCTGAAAGAAAAATCAAATGGGCTATCCTTACAAATTTTGAGAAATTACGTGTTTTCAATGCTTTAAATGGTTTGCTTATTTTGGATATCAAAGCACCGTGGGAATATGAAGAAAGGTTGGAGGAGTTGTTATATATTTCAAGAGATGCAGTAAAGGATGGTTTACTGGAGAGACTTGAAACGAGAAGAGAAAAGCCAGATATCGACGAGAAGTTTTTGGAGTCGTTGAATAAGTGGAGACTGATGCTTGCGAATGAAATTTATGAAAAAAATAGGGATAATCATATTCTTAAGGATGGGGACGGCATAAGCCTTGACAAATTGAAGAGTGCCGTACAGAGAATTCTTGATAGGCTCATAGTTGTGAGATATGCCGAGGACAAACTTATCCTTGACAATCCGGACCAATTGAAATCCATTTACGAAAGCTGGAAGCGGACAAGCACATATACCTCCTTATATGATATAATAGAGAATTTTTTCATAGGATTTGATAAAATCCACAACAGCAAATTGTTCCAAGTAGGGCATATATGTGAGGAAGTGGAAATCGGAGGCGATGTTTTGGGAAAAATAGTGGAAGAGTTGTATGACATAAATTTCAGAAAATTCGATTTTGACATACTTGGCAATACTTACGAAACATATCTTGGTCATACTTTGTACTTCAAAGAAGATGGAACACTTGGTCTGAAACCGAGCCAGGAAACAAGAAAGGAGTCAGGAATTTATTATACTCCACCGTATGTTGTTGATTACATAGTCAAAAATACTGTTGGGGAGTTGCTGAAGAAAAAAAAGCCAGAGGAGGTATCAAAAATTAAAGTGCTTGACCCAGCATGTGGTTCCGGTTCATTTTTGATTAAAGCGTTTGATTACTTCAAGGATTATTACGAGAAAGAAAATGAAAAGAGGCGTAAGGAAATAGAGGAGAAAATAAAGGAGTATGTAGGCAAGGGAGGCAATTCCATTCACATTTTTGATAACTCTGGATATGAAGGAATAAAGGAATACGAGAAGAAAATTTTGAAAGAAAATTTGCATGGCGTTGATTTGGATAGACAGGCAGCAGAAATTGCATCTGTAAACCTCATGCTGAAAGCATTAAAAAAAGGAGAGAAATTGCCACTCATCCTTGGAGAAAATATAAAGGTGGGTAATTCCTTAATAAGCGGAAGTGAGGATGAATTAAAGAAATACTTTGGCGATGAATGGAAAGAAAAGCATCCATTCAACTGGGGAGATGAATTTCCAGAAGTCTTTGCCCAAGGAGGATTTGATGTTGTTATTGGAAATCCACCGTATGGGGCAGACCTTAGTGAAAATGAACGGGAGTATATTTCAAATAACTACAGAACTTCTACATCCTACAAGAATTCTGCATTAATTTTTATTGAAAAATCGCTCAATCTACTAAAGAAAGGAGAACGTTTTGGAATGATACTTCCTAAATCGTTGGCATTTAGTCAAAAATGGAAACCCGGAAGAGAATTAATTAAAAACTATATAGACAAAGCGGTTGATGTAAGTAAAGCTTTTGAAGATGTTTTGTTAGAACAAATAATAGTTATTTTAAAAAAGATTGATGGCAAACAAAAATACAAAATCGAATCAATTGGTTCTCCTGAAAGAATGTATGTCGATAAAGAGTATATCGATAAAACAGATTCAATAATTCTGCACTCCAACTCGTTAGATTTTCGAGTTTTTGAAAAAATGAACGATAACTGTATCTACTTTAGTGATATTTCAAAAACGAGTAGAGGATTGCCATTTCAGAAATACCTTCTTGAAACAGACTCTAAATATAACGTTTATAGAGGTAAAAATATTTCAAGATATTATCTTGGGGGAAGTAATGAATATCTGGATGAAAATGAAATAGATGAGAATAACAAGAAAATTAAATTTCTAAAACAGCCAAAAATTATTTCACAAAGGATTGTTGCACATGTAACTAAACCGGAATGCCATATCATAATAATGTCTACAATTGATAGGGATGGGGTTTTGACATTGGATACTATTGAAAACACAGTTATCACAGACGATAAGTATTCCTTGGAATTTGCGCTCTGCCTATTAAATTCTAAATTAATTTCTTGGTATGCCTATAGATATATCTTTGCCAAAGCTATCAGAACAATGGATCTGGATGATTATTATATTGGGAAAATACCTATCCCCAAAAAAGAAATCAATCAGCAACCCTTCATCACCCTTGTTGATAAAATGCTCTCTCTCAATAAGAAGCTTAATTCAATAAATGTGGACTTCGGACATTATGTTGACTTGCATCCCCGTGTTCAGGACATTACTTTGGGCAAATATTTGGAGAATTTGGGCTTGGGTGAAAACGATAAAGAAGTTTTGAACAATGCCAACCGTATCGAGGGCAAAGTAAGGGAATTTGAAATTGCTGAGGAAGGAAACTGGCTCGTTTTTACCGTTGGATATGAAAGGGAAACAAGAGAGGGCAAAATATCTAAGGCAAGGATAAGGGCTTTCAAATGCAGGATAAAAGACAGAAAAATGCATAAATTCCTTTATTACAGCATGAGGGAGTTTGTAACTCCGGGCAAGGTGGGTAAGGGCAATATATATGAACGCATTTTAAAAATAAAGGTGCCATGTTTCCATCTCAACTGGGAGAAAAATGTTACAACAATAAATGAGGTTATGGAAAAATATCTTGCAAATGTGGAAAAATGGGAGAAATTAGATAAGGAAATAAAAGAAACGGACAAAAAAATTGATGAAAAAGTATATGAATTATATGGATTAACAGAAGAAGAGATTAAAATTGTGGAGGAAAATTGATTCATGACCATAAAGAATCTAATAAAATCAAAAGAATCGCAAATCCTTGAATTCAAATCAAAGGTATCTGATAAAGATAATATCGGCAAAGATATTTGTGCATTTGCGAATACGAACGACGGAACGATTTTAGTGGGTATTTCAGATAGAGGGGAACTTTTTGGTGTAGTAAAGGATACTGCACATAGGGATATAATTGATTTACTTGATAAAGGGATTATCTTGAAAAGAGAATCAGGTAAGAATACCTATTATGTCCTATCGGACGAATATCGGACGAATATCGGACGAAAAGGTGATGCGGATGCTGGATAGAGTTAGAGATGATATTCAAAAACTATGGCAGGGTGAAATAGTGAGGAAAGTAAATAAGAAGAGTAAATATGCAGTAATGCATTGCGAGGGATAAAATGAAGGAAGGAAAAATATACAATGTGGCTGGGCCCGTTGTTAAGGCAAAGGAAATGAGAGGGGCAAAGATGTATGACCTGGTGAGAGTCGGAGAGGAGGGGCTTATTGGAGAAATCATTGAATTGAAAGAAGATACGGCAACAATTCAGGTTTATGAAGACACCACCGGCTTGAAGCCTGGAGACAAAGTAGTCAATACGGGCATGCCCCTTTCCGTGGAGCTTGCTCCCGGACTGATTACATCCATCTATGACGGCATTCAGCGTCCCCTGCCGGGAATTATGGAAAAATCGGGCGATTTTATTTCTCGCGGCGTGGAATTGCCATCCATTGACAGAGAAAAGAAATGGGCTTTCGAGCCGGCTGTAAAGAAAAATGATAAGGTTTGCAGTGGAGACATTCTGGGAGTTGTGAAGGAAACGCCCGTTGTCGAGCACCGCATAATGGTGCCCTTGGATATAGAAGAGGGGGTTGTAAAAAGCATAAAGAAAGGGAAGCATACGGTAGAGGATACCATAGCCATTCTGAAAGTCAAAGACAAGGAAGTAAAAATATCAATGCTCCAGAGATGGCCCGTGAGAATAGAAAGACCTTTCAAGGAAAAATTACCCCCTACAAAGCCTCTAATAAGCGGGCAAAGGGTTTTTGATACGTTCTTCCCAATGGCAAAGGGGGGAACAGCAGCCATACCAGGTGGATTCGGCACTGGAAAGACCGTTTCACAGCATCAACTGGCGAGATGGAGCGATGCAGCCATCATTATCTATATAGGCTGCGGGGAAAGGGGAAATGAAATGACCGAGGTGCTGAGGGATTTCCCTGAATTGAAAGACCCCAGAACAGGAGAGCCGTTAATGAACCGTACGATTCTCATTGCGAACACATCCAACATGCCCGTAGCGGCAAGAGAAGCATCCGTCTATACTGGAATAACGCTTGCGGAGTATTACAGGGATATGGGGTATGATGTAGCCCTTATGGCGGATTCTACCAGCAGGTGGGCTGAGGCACTGAGGGAAATTAGCGGCAGGCTCGAAGAAATGCCAGGCGAAGAGGGCTATCCAGCATATCTTGCATCTAGACTGGCCGGTTTTTATGAGAGAGCCGGAAGAGTAAAAGCCATATGTTCAAATGAAAGAAAAGGCTCCGTTTCCATAATTGGTGCTGTCTCGCCTCCAGGCGGTGACTTTTCCGAGCCCGTAACGCAGAATACGCTCAGAATCATAAAGGTGTTCTGGGCTCTGGACTCCGACCTCGCCGACAGACGGCATTTTCCGTCAGTAAACTGGCTCCGTTCATACTCCCTTTATCTGGACCGAGTCAGAGAATGGTGGGAGAAGAACGTCGGAAAGGATTGGCTCAAATTGAGGAATGAGGCGATGGCACTGTTGCAGATAGAGAATGAATTGCAGGAAATTATCCGTCTGGTGGGCCCTGATGCTTTGCCGCCATCTGATAAGGCCATTCTTGAAGGGGCGAGGGTTATCAGGGAGAGTTTTTTACAGCAAAATGCATATCACGAGATAGATACGTTCTGCCCGTCCAAAAAACAGTATGAGATGCTCCGAATCATGCTCAAATTTTATGACCTTATCAAAAAATTTATATCCGCTGATCCAGATTTTGAGAAAATCAAAGATTTGAAATGCAGGACGATCATAGCAAGGATGGCTACCGTGCCTAACGAGGAATGGGAAAAGAGATTCAAAGAAATAGAGAAAGAGATGGAAAAGGAAATTGAGGAGTTAGGGAAATAGTATTCTGGTCAGTCTCTACGAATAATCTCCATTTTGTAACCTAATTGTTTCTCCTCAGGTGACGAGAAGAAACAATCTATTCCTCTAAAATTTTCAGATGGAGGAAAACGAGGGATGGAAAACAGAGTTTTCGGG
>JAYEJS010000030.1 GCA_034660695.1 Candidatus Thermoplasmatota archaeon
TCTTTTTAACTTTAATCGGAATCTGTGCCATATGGGTTAATGTATATGGGTTAATACTATATAAAGGTTTCTTTTTTTTAATGGAGAAACTACCAGAAATCTATGGGTTAATCGGCCGAGTTTCGGTAACCTACTTGACATCTTCTGTTCCTCCTATAAACGAAATGGCGTATAACTCCGGTATATCTGCAATACTTCGCATATACATCCCTCTGGATGAACTCCTTTTCTCTCCAAAATATTTTTCACTCATTCTTTATATCACCTCTTTTTATTTTCAAACTATCTTTATCTCTCTCAAGTTTTTATTGCTCGCATGTGTATATATCTCCGTAGTTTTTGAACTTTTGTACCCTAACAGTTCTTGAATATATCTCAAATCAACACCGCTCTCCAGCAACCACTAAATGGTAATCAAAATCATCTTATAAGCGTTTCCAAAACGGCTATTTATGGGCCAATATGCCCTTCACTCTTTTTTCATCCTTTTCAATTCTCACAAAGCCAAAACGCTCAAACTGGATTATTTCTCCATGCTTGGCGTTCTTTATGGAAGGCTCGGCGTATCCCTTTACAATCTTCAAACTGTTTTTGTTGAAATTGTTGTCGATAAATAAATTGCCGGGCAAGAGAACTTCCATTTTTACATATCTGTCTGTTACCCACTGTATTTTTTTCGTATCGGGTATCAATTCCTTGCCTGCAAATTCGCCCATTATCTTTTCATCATCTCTGCCGGTAAGCCTGACATTATACAAGTCCTTCAGGCGGAATACTTCCCCTTCTTTCATGCTGTTTGCATCCTCTCTGGGGATGAAGAATACATCCGACGGTTTTATTTTTCTCGAGCCCAGTTTATGTGAGGGGTGGTGATCGAGCATGACTTCCTTGCCAGGAGCATTTTTTACTAAAACTTTTATTGGGTCCGGAACAAAGAAATATCTTCTGGTGACAGGATCCAGAATCTTTCTGTTTATCGCCTCGACTTGATCAAATGTGACCACAGCTTCTGCTTTAGATATGCCCTGAGAGAGGACAAACTTACATATTGCTTCGGGAAGTATGCCCCTTCTCTTCAGCCCCCTCAGAGTTGGAAGGCGCGGGTCATCCCATCCTCCCACCTGCTCATTTTCAATCAGCGGTTTTATTTTTCTTTTTGAGACGGGCATTCCTTCTATTGACAGGCGGGCAAACTCCATAAGATGGGGCTTTCTCAGGCCGAGACAATCAAGAATATAGAAATAAACCTCGTCTCTCAACTCATATTCCTTCGTGCGGAATGGATGTGTTACGTCTGACAGTGAGTCCTCGACGGCCCCACAAAAATCATAGGTGGGCCATATGCGATATTTATCCCCGTGAATGGGATGAGGGCTGTCTATTATGCGGAAAAGGGTTGGATCGCGCATGGCGGTATTTTCCGACCGCATGTTTCCTTTCAAGCGGAGAACCGCACTTCCTTCTTCCATTGAAAAAAATTCGTTCCATTTCCCTATGCCCATGTTTTTCTTACAGCTGCAGTCCTTTTCCAGGCGACGATTCTTTTTGATGGTATCGCCGCTGCACGTGCATACGTATGCATGTCCTTCCCTGACCATTTTTTCCGCCAGTTCGTAGTGAACGGGGAGATGGTCTGATGTCCTGTACTCCCTGTCCCACTCTATTCCGAGCCACTTCAAATCTTCTTTCTGTGCATCGTAAAATTTTTTCAACTCGGCGGCTGGATTTGTATCATCGAATCGTAAAATAAATGTTCCATCATACATGCGGGCATATTCATAATCGACTACTGCCGCTTTAGCATGCCCTATGTGAAGGTACCCATTCGGCTCCGGTGGAAAGCGTGTAATGACTTTGCCTTTCTGTGCATCGGGTAAAGGAGGCAAGGTAAAATCCCTTTCTTTTTTTTCCTTTATCAAAAGTTCTGGATAATTTTTCTGAAGATAATTCATCTGCTTACTAAGGGACAACTTCTCTATTTCCTTGCATGCATTCCCAGATATTGCATATGCTCTCGCTGGATCATTTCGTAACTCTGGTTTTTCTGCCATCAACTTTCCCATGACCGCTTTCACATTTGGCGTGCCATCATATTTTACGGCATTGAGAAGCGCGTGCTTTCTTGCAGTCTCAGCAATGTTCTTTTCATCCATCTCTTCTTTATTGGAAATGTTGTTTTAAGTTTTGCCTCTGTTCTCCAAAAAATGTTTAAAAGCATGGACGATTCATTTTGATAGATAAAATGTCTTCTCAGGCCAGCGACGTAATAGTAGATGACCCGATTTATCTGAATTACCCCTAATTTTTACTCAAAATGCCCAACCTGGTGTAGTTTCTTTGGTTAAAACATCCCGTTTTTTGGAATGCAAACAATGTTTTACTCTATTTTCTT
>JAYEJS010000031.1 GCA_034660695.1 Candidatus Thermoplasmatota archaeon
TATAGAAAAGCCAGAAATGGTTGGCATCATTTTTTCTATAATAAGGTGGGGAAAGATAAACCCTCAGATAGAAAAACTGTATGATTTTGTATCTCCATAGCAGTCCGTCACTTTTAAATATCAGAATACAATGTGATGAAGCAAGGTGAGTACATGGAAAAATCTGGAATTGTTGGCTATGGGGCGTATGTCCCCAGATACAGGATAAAGGCCGATGAAATAGCAAGAGTCTGGGGGAAAACTGGAAAGATCATATCTGCCGGTCTGAACATTTATGAAAAATCTGTACCTTCAATTGATGAGGATACCGCTACAATTTCTGTAGAGGCAGCCCGCCGTGCGGTTGCATCGTCCAGAATAGATCCAAAAGATATAGGGGCAGTATATGTTGGCTCTGAATCCCATCCATATGCCGTGAAGCCTACGGCGACCATTGTAGGGGAGGCAATAGGGGCTACACCAGATATGACGGCAGCCGATTATGAATTTGCATGTAAGGCAGGAACAGCAGCCATTCAGACATGTCTGGCCCTAGTAAAGGCAGGTATGATAAAATATGGGACGGCAGTTGGTGCCGATGTCTCACAGGCTGCACCAGGAGATGCGTTGGAGTATGCTGCATCTGCCGGAGGCGCCGCATATATAATTGGAAAGGATAACTTAATTGCAGAGATAAATGAAAACGTGTCATATACGACCGACACCCCTGATTTCTGGAGAAGGGAGGGGGAACCATACCCTGGTCATGGGGAACGATTTACAGGAGAACCGGCATATTTTCGCCATGTTATTGCCTGTACAAAAAAGTTGATGGACAAAGTGGGGACGAATCCATCAGATTATGATTATGCCATTTTTCATCAGCCAAATGGAAAGTTTCCCAGGAGGGCAGCAAAGAAACTGGGATTTTTAGAGGAACAGATTGAGGAGGGGCTTCTTTGTCCAATTATAGGCAATACTTACTCCGGGTCGACACCACTGGGCCTTTCTGCAGTACTTGATGTAGCAAAACCCGGAGATAGGATACTGGCAACATCATATGGTTCAGGTGCAGGTTCCGATTCCTTTGATATAACTGTTACCGAAAAAATAAAAAATTATCCGAGAAATAAGATCAGAGAAATGATAGATAATAAGGTATATGTTGATTATGCCATATATATGAGATATAGGGGTGAATTTAGATGAGAGAAGTTGCAATAATTGGTAGCGGAGTAACAAATTTTGGCGAACTATGGGAAAAATCATTCAGTGATTTGGTGGCTGAAGCAGGCATAGCTGCTATAACAGATGCAGGAATAGATGGTGCGGATATAGACGCAATGTATACCGGGGCAATGTCTGCCGGAAGATTCGTGGGACAGGAGCACTTGGGTTCTCTTGCAGCAGAAGTTTCCGGACTTAGCGAACTTCACATTCCATCAACAAGGGTTGAGGGTGCATGTGCTTCTGGTAGCATGGCTCTCCATTCGGGATATCTTGCTGTTGCATCTGGGGTATATGACATAGTTGTTGTCGGTGGAGTAGAGAAAATGACAGATGTTGCAGGAAAAGAAGCAACAAGTATACTTGCATCAGCTGCAGATAGGGAGTGGGAAGCTTTCTTTGGCGTCACCTTCCCGGGACTTTATGCATTAATGGCTCGTTACCACATGAATAAATATGGGACGACATCGGAACAGCTGGCAAAAGTTGCTGTAAAGAATCATTACAATGGCTCCCTTAACCCCAAAGCTCAGTACAAAAGGAGGATAACTGTAGAAGATGTGCTAAATTCCACGATGGTTGCCGACCCACTGCACCTTCTTGATTGCAGTCCAATAACTGATGGAGCAGCAACTCTTGTTCTTGCCCCCCTCGAGGAGGCAAAGGAATATACAAATGAGCCGGTAAAGATTCTGGCATCTGCACAGGCATCGGACAGCATTTCCCTTCACGGAAGAAGCCGCCTCGATGCACTTCCCGCTGCAATCGAAGCAGGATCGAAGGCTTATAAACAGGCAGGACTTAAACCATCCGATATTGATTTTGCAGAGGTGCATGATTGTTTTACCATAGCAGAAATAATGGCGATAGAAGATTTGGGATTTGTAAAAAGAGGGAAGGGAGGAAAGACTATGGATGAAGGATTGACAAACCTGGATGGCGAAATACCCATAAATACATCTGGGGGGCTTAAATCGAAGGGGCATCCTGTGGGTGCTACAGGTATAGCTCAGATACATGAGCTTATTCTTCAATTGAGGGGAAAAGCTGGTAAAAGGCAGATCGAAAAGGCGGATATAGGCCTGGCTCACAATGTTGGTGGGTCTGGAGGAACTGCTGTTGTTCATATTCTGGAGGCGATATAAATGGGTGTGTCAAGATATTGGAGAGAAATACCACAGAGGTATAATTTAGCGGGAACGAAATGTGGGTCATGCGGAAAAGTATATTTCCCGCCAAAGGCCATATGCCCTACATGCAGAAGAAAATCTATGGGAAAAATGGAGGAATATAAACTTAAGGGGACCGGAACAGTAGAAACATATACGATAATTTATGCACCTCCTCCGGATTTTGAGGGAGAAGAACCCTATGCCATTGCATTGATAAAAATGGAGGAGGGGTGCTACCTTATGGGACAGATAGTCGACTGCGAATTAGATGAAATACATATCGGAATGAAGGTAAAGTCGTGCTTCAGGAGAATAGAGGAAGATGGAACCCGTGGTGCTATTCAATATGGATATAAATTCAAAAAAGTGGGTTAAACAAAATTATAAAAGTGGGAATATGGCAGATATAAAAATACAGAACATGGTCGCCTCGACCGTTATAGCAAAAGAACTGGATTTAGATAAGATACTGGCTTCACTTGAAAATACAAAGTATAATCCCGATCAGTTTCCAGGGCTTGTTTACCACATAGAAAAGCCAAAAACTGCATTTCTGCTGTTTAAGAGTGGAAGAGTAATATGTACGGGGGCAAAAAATATACAGGACATAAACACCGCGATGAGAAAATTGTATCCAAAGATGAAAGAATTAGGATTTGATGTGATAAAGCCAGAGGTGAATATTCAAAACATTGTTGCCTCGGTGGATTTGCATGTAAAGCTTAATTTATTGGAACTATCGCTTGCTCTTGGACTTGAGAATATAGAATATGAGCCAGAAATATTTCCGGGCATGGTATACCGTCTCGATGAGCCTGGTGTGGTATTCCTGTTCTTTGGTTCAGGCAAAATAGTATGTACTGGAGCAAAAAAGAAAGAGGACATTGCAAGAGCTGTTGATATAATAACAGAAGAACTAAACAAAAGAGGATTTTTGTAGACTATGTTTTATTTGCCCTTGGGCATCCATAAGAGATCAGTTTTATTTTTCACCCTACGATTCTTTACACTGTCCAAAACATCGGCGATATCCTTTCCAACTCTTGACAAAAAATATCTTTTATCCTCGTCCTGCTCTATAACCCCATCATCTCTCAGTTTCTTCAAATGAAAACTCAACTTCGGGTTATCTTTTATATTAAGCATTTGAGCTATCTTGGTAAAGCTGTATTTTTCACTGTCTGATAATAGCTGGATTACTTTTCTTCTCAGATAATTGGATATTGATTCCGAAAAAAGGCCAAGCCTGATATCGGCTATTATATCGCTTATTTCATTTGCCATTTTATTATCAACATTTTTGAAGTCCGTAGAAAGGATCAATGTGCCCCTGTTAGTGGAAGACATCCTGTATAACCATTTCAAAAAATTTCTTGCTTCGTCAGTGGAATTCTTCTCAAGTAAGTATTCAATATTTGTCAGTAAAATTACAGTATTATACTCAAATAATTCTGATAATTCTTTTTTTATATCCTCGATATCTCTTGGATACCAATCCTTTACAAGACTAATGGGACGAACGTTATCCATTCCTTTAATTCTATCTAAATCTTTTGTTATGCATATGCCCTTCCTATCTTTTATCAACTCTTCGAATTTCTTAAAATAGTCATCTCCCTCAAAATTTAATTTTTTCAATTCATCAAACTTTATTTCTTCCAAGGCAGCTAGTATACTTCCCTCGAGTTCCTCAACATCGAAAGGTTTCCTTATATAATCAAATGCTCCTTGCTTCATCGCTTCGATGGCGGTGTCTATGGTGGCATAGGCAGTTATCATAATTACAGGTATTGAAGCAATTTTTTTCTTTATTCTTTTCAGTACTTCTATTCCGTCCATGCCGGGCATTTTTATATCCAAAAAAACTAAACTTGCATCTTCCAGTTTTTCTAAACATTCTTCACCTGATTTTGCAGTTATAACTTTGTATCCATACGACTCAATGGCAGTTTTGGCAGCGTCCAGTATAGATGGGTCATCATCAACAAACATTATTTTTTCCATCATTTTCCTTCTCCCGGTATGAGCAAATGGAAAGTGGAGCCTCTGCCAACTTTGCTTTCAGCCCATACCTTCCCCCCATGCCCCTCTATTATATTTTTTACTATTGACAGGCCAAGTCCCATTCCTCCGTTTTTATTGTCCCCCGTATAAAACGGATCGAATATCCTATCGATTTCATCTTCTGGTATGCCAGCACCATTATCTGATATTCTCAGATGCACTTTCTCACCGTCCGCTCTTGCAGATATTTTTATTTTTCCCCCAGGAGGGGTATATCTTATTGCATTCACAAGTATATTCTTAATGGCTTTTCCAAATAAATTTTTATCCCCCTTCAACGTTGATGAGGTGGGTATTTTAATAGATACACATTGCTTCTTTTCATCCGAGATTTCTTTACAATCTTCGATGACTTCTTCAACAACTTCCCTTGTAAAGAATTTTTCCTTCCTTAATTCCAGTTCCTTAACGTCTATAGAAGGTATCTGGAGCATGTCATTTATTAAGTTTGTAAGTTTATCTACATTCTTCGCCATTATATCAAGTTTCTCTTTCTGAACTTTTGTAAGTTTTCCCAATTTTTCTCTTTTAAACAATTCGACATACGTTTTTATGGATGTAAGAGGTGTTCTTAGCTCATGCGCAACAACATCAAGAAATGTTGTCTTCATTTTTCCTAACTCTGCTTCTGCAAGTTCCCGGTAAGCTTTCTCCAGTTTTTTTCTCCTCTCAACGAGTTCTTCAACCAGCATTTCTCTGCTCATAAGGGTTACCTTTTCTTCCTCCAGTACCCCTCGCGGTAACTTTTCTACCATGCCCTCTCCGTATAACTTTTCCTTTATATTTGTTGGCATTTTCCTGAAATTCATAGTTATCATGGAATTTACATTGTCCTCGCCTAAACTCTGCTGTAATATCAAATAGGTTTTGTTCAAGATGTCCAAAAATTTCTGGATAATAAAATCCATTTTATTTTTTTCAGGATACTGCCGATATAAAGCTGCTATATCAATCTTTCCGTTTTTGCCTATTTCCACCCCGCTATTACTTCTATTCAGCAATATGGCAATTTCTTTTATGTCTTCAGGTCTGCATTTACGTAGCACCGGCTCCAGGACAGTCCTGAACAATACTATCGGAATGATCCAGTCAAATATCAAAAAATTTTTTTCTATAACTCTTCCGATAGCTTTCCTCGATTCATCAATGGCCTTTTCCCACGGAACAAAAGCGGAATATAATTCAATTAACCCAGATACCAGATCATAAAAAGCTTGGGAAAGATCATCTACCTCCAGTTTATTTATAACTTCCTCGATAGCTTTTGTATTCAAACGCTCATCAACACTTATGTAACTGCCTGCCAGCAATGGATGTTTGTCTATACGACTCTCCAGCAGTTCCTTAATGCTGTTTGTGCCGATAAGGGGAGCTATTTTATCGATGAAAAAATTAGCGAGTTGTTCATATGACCTTAGAATAGCAACATCATCTCTCAAAAGCATCTTGTATTCCTCTCCTTCCCCTGACTTTATTGACGATATAAGGTTTTTCTGAGCTATTATTATGCCAAGTTCAACGATGATAACACTTACAGGATATACAACAATTCCCAGTGGTGACCCATGTGATGACCATATTAGATCGTATATGAATATAAATGGCACTATCGAGAGAGATAGAATAAACCATAGGATATATGCCCTTTTGTAAACTGAATATACCTTTAGGACAAAAATTAGAATTGCAATGGAAAAAATGAAATTTATAAAAGCAAGAATGTCAGCGTTCATCATTTTATCACTTCTCTCCAATCCATATATATTCTACTTATACCATATAAAAGAATAGTAAAGGCCACCAATATCAATACATGTGCAATGCTCTCCATTACAGGAATAGAGCTCCCGATGGCCATCCGGGGCATAATAAAAAATATGTAACCCAGCAGGAGGAGAACCCCGCTGGTTGCAAGTATTGCACCCCTCCTTACTTTTACCAGTTTCATCAATCGGTTAAAATAATAAAACGAATTTGCTGCTAGGAATATAATTATTGTATTGGAGAATATCATTATTACCTGGATTTTTTCCATATCAGATAAAAACGATATCTGTTTTTAAATCTTTATGAATTGCAAATTTGTCGGACGAAGGTTATCCTTTTTGTTATGCCTGCTCAAACTCGTCCAGAGCTTTTTGACCTCTGCTACATACATTAGTGCAGCCCCTCCGCTCATCAGTATGGATACTGTGGACGCTTCCAGTATTTCATCTCGATTTGCACCTGCATCTAGAGCCTTCTTTATATATATTGTAATGCAGTACTCTCACCTTGCAGTTATGGCCGTTCCCAATGCAATCAATTCCTTTGTTTTTGTGTCAAGAACACCTGGCTCCAGTACATGTTTCATGAAATCTTGGAAATGTTGCATACTGTTCTTATTTTTCTTAGACAGAGTCTTCAATCGAATCACAGCAGGTAATGCAAATGCCAAATTAATAATTTTGTACATCTCCTTTCATAAATTCCCTCAGCAGGCAGGTGGCATAGCACCCCTTTAACAAGGAAAATGATAGGCGCAATGTTTTATCTTCCATTTTCCATCTTATCTTTCTCACTGGAGAGAGAATTATCCTTCGTATTCCTTGTGAAGACAGAAAGGGCATCCCGGGAATTATAAATTTTTCGGGCATAACACTTTCTTCTTTCAGAACTTTCCTTTCAATTTTACCCATTATATCATTTGCAAACCTTATGTTATGCCCTATGATGATGCCAGATGGAAAGCAATTACCTTTTTCGATCTGATGGTTCACTTTATCCAAGTTATTTTTGGTAACCTCAATTCCGTGCCTGCTCTGTACCTCCCCCTTACTTAAAGTTATAACAATATCTCCTTCTATAGCTCTATTAATGGGAATGCCTTCTTTCAACCTCATTGAAAGAATTTTGTTAAAAAGATATGACTGATAGGCATGGATAAACATGCTGGATAAGTTTTTCGGCAGTTTCTTTAAAGCCCCTGTCCAGTCTTCCTCATTTTTTGACAAATAGGCTATCATCCGTCTTTCAAATAAAAGTTTTTTAGGATAAATTTTAAGCGCTTCGGAAAAATCCATTGTCTCTTCTAAAAATTCTCTCGCTTTGTAGGATGACTGTTCCTCACCTTTTATGGGATTGGCAACATAATTCATAACAGCTTTTTTCATGTCTCCAAGAACTATATATTTTCCTACCAGGTGAGTCACAGGCCTGATTATCCCGAACCGCTGAATCCCAAAAAAATTGGGAAAGCCTCCAGATTTCTCTATTTCCCTGCATATCCTTTCTACTGTTATTTCGTCCTCTTCAACATCCCTTATTGTGACATCAAATCTGTTACCCTTTAACCCTCCCCTGAAAACCGGACGGTGGGATTTATACAGCACCTCTATTTCAACGCCGGGCAGTTTCATATTTGATACAGATTCTATCGAACATGGAAAAGACATGATTTGTCTGGTTACCGCCCTTTTATCCTTAGTACCTGCAAATCCTATAAAGTTAACAGGCATTCCGAGTTTTGCTGCCATTCTGTTGAGAAGAGCATTCATCTCCCAACCTTTTGCCTCAACTCTGGCAATAACGTGTTTTCCATCTCCCGGGGGAGGAAAAATAGATATTTCTTCCACAACAAAATCTTCTGGTACGACTTTTATACGGCCGTCCAATCCTGGAATTTTTGTGAAAAAAACATCCATGCCGATTTCTTTTTCCTGGGCAGGCGGGCTAACCTCCATGTGTTTATTCCTCTAATTGCCCCTTAACTTCTTCTATATCCTTTTTTATATCGCTGATGACTTTTTTCACAATTTCCTTTGCTTCCCCCTTTTTCACCCTTACATAAAATTTTGGATTTGACAGCAGAGGATGCTCTATGCTCCATCCTGCATAGTCAACATCTTTGTTTTCAAGCAATTTTTTTTTCAGCAGATTCAGTATTGTACTATCTCCTATTATTTCAAATTCAAACTCCTTTTTTTTATCTTTGGTTATCACAACCTCCATAATATCACCTCTTGTCGATATTGCCTTCACCATAATCCGATGCTATCTTTCTTTCTTCAATTCGCCCGCAGCGGGGGCACTCAAGAACGAAATCTTTTTTTACCAGTGGTGCCCTGCAGCCTATACAGAAGGACTTTATTGAACCCAGGTGCGCACCGTTGGTGCTTAATCTGAGAGTGGGCTCAACCTGTATTACTTGTGCACGTATAATATCGCCTATTTTGTATTTATCTTTTGCACTCACTACATATTCTTTTGCAATATCTGAAACACGGATTGCACCCTCATTTTCCCCTACTACTTTCCTATATACACCGGCTGCATGGAGAATGTTTGCCAGTACCATCTTGTCTGTGATGTGCTCCACCTCGCATATAACGGTGTCTCCTTTTTTGAGAACGAGAGGGACGCTGGTTAATGGCTTTATCTCGGCCGACGGACGCTTTTTATCAACAAAAAAATTTCCAATCATTGTTCCCACTATATCTCCCCCAATGTCTTTCGTGCCATATCCTGGGAACAGTTCCTCGGATGTTGCTATTGTGTCGCCGGGAAATACCAGGCTTCCTTCTTTTATCATCGGAGAGGTAATAAGTTCTTTTTATATATGATATTTTCTATTGCCCCAAAAAGATGTGTTTCTGTAGTGTCGCCTACTTTTACCTCTACAAATTCTCCTATTTTTCCATCTTCTAAAAAAACTGATTTATAATTTTCTGTTTTTCCCACCATCCAGTTTCCATGCTTTTCGAGTATAATGGCATTATACGACTTTCCGATACATCTGCGGTTGTTTTCCAGAGTTATGCGTGAAGCTATTTCAGTCATTTTTCTTGATCTTTCCTTTGCCTCCTTTGTGCCAATCCGCCCCTTCATTTTCTTTACATCCGTATATGGACGGGGAGAAAATCTTGTTATATTTATCACATCCGGCCTAATTTTTTTTATTGCATTACATGTTTCTTCAAATTGTTCTTCAGTTTCGGATGGAAAAGCGATTATGACATCGGTAGCCAATGTTATATCTGGAATTTTTTTTCTTAGTTTATTCACAATGTTCGTAAACTCTCCCAATGTATGACCCCGACGCATTTTTTTCAATATCTCATCCGAGCCTGACTGAAGAGGGAGATGCAAGAATTTGTAAACCCTTTCATTCAAAAATAGGTCTGTAATCTCATCCATTCCTCTTTTTAGAGAAATGGGATGCATCATTCCAATCCTTACCATGAAATTTCCATCTATCATACATATTTTATTGACAAGGGAGGGAAGAGAACCACCGGTGTCCATACCATACGCTGCGGTATCCTGCGATGTAATCCTGACTTCCCTGCATCCTCTTTCTACAGCATCATGAACAGCATTTGCGATTCCATCTTCTGAATATGAAGTCAAATTGCCCCTTGCTTTTTTTGTTATGCAGTAAGAACAGTTGTAAAGGCATCCGTCGGATATTGGAATATTTGTTTTTTTATCCACCATTCTCGGCAAAGTCGCCTTGTCTTTCTGATAAAATGCCACCTCCTTTTTTTCCAGCACCTCGGAAACCTGATGAATATATCGGGGCGGCAGTAAAGCGGCAGACGGCATAATTTTTTTTACAAGGCTGGGAAGGGCGGATGGCATACACCCACCAATGATGACGGGTTTCCCACTTTCGCCGAAAATTTTCATTCTGTGAAGCATGCGTTGCTCGGTTTTGTCAATAACAATGCAGGTGAAAAGAATAAGGATGTCAGCATCCTCTATATGTTCGACTATTTTATGCCCATTTTTCGCCAGTATGCCAGCTGCAATCGATGCATCTCCCTGGTTGGCCGCACATCCATATGTTTCTATATATATCCTCATTCAGATTTTTAATGGTGCATAGCTAATAAACTTTAGGATGTCTTATTGCAAGAGCTGGATGTTTAATTTTGAGTAAACTTTATTATACCGTGTTTTATATAAATTCATGAAATTACGGAATTACAGGATATTGTTCAGGAAGGAACCAGAAGGAGGATATACGGTTATAGTTCCTTCTCTGCCAGGCTGTATTACCTATGGCAAGGATATTGAAGAAGCGATTGAAATGGCTAAAGAAGCAATAGAACTGTATATAGGAAGTCTGATAAAGCATGAGGAGGAAATACCTTCTGATGAGGAAACCTTTGAATATAATTTAAAGATAGAATTAGATGCCTAAAATTTCTTCTCTCACACCAGAAAAATTAATAAAAATTCTTGAAAAGAAAGGGTTTATATTAGATAGAACAAAAGGAAGTCATCGTATCTATTATCATCCCATATTGAAAAGAAGAGTTGTTGTTCCCTTTCATAAAAAAGATCTGCCCAGAGGCACTTTATTCGAAATTTTAAAACAGGCGGGTATCAACAAAAAAGAAATTGAAGAATTGTTGTAGAGGAAAAGAAAAAATGGTTAAAGGTTGAAAATCCCTGGGAATAACTCTCTTCCAAATATTTTCGAGAGCCATTCGTTGAGTTTCTGTAGCCATAGCGAGAGAGAATTATCATAAATTTTTGGCATCGAGACTACTAAGGAATCTGACCAAGGACTTTCTAAGCCGCTTTCATCCTTTGCTTTTACCCTTATGCTATAATTACCCTTTTCGTCCCAAGCATGAGTGGACTCCATCGTTTCCCCGGATTCGTAAAGGTTAGTCCATTCGTCAACAACAAGGTCTCCATTCCAGTCCCATCCATATTTGACTTTGTCCCCATCTGGATCAATAGCTGATGTTGTATAAATATAGTCTTTTCCTACTTTTCCCTCGGTTGGACCAGATGGCTTGGCTGGTTTGTTTGGTGGATGGTTTATTATTAAGCCAAGAGAAGGATCGCCACATAAGTTAAATGCTAAAGTATTATCATAACGAGATTTATGGTTATCATAACACCATTCCTTAGATTGATAAAGAGCATCACCACATCTACAGCCTTTAGTTATAAGATATTCAAAAAAATGATAAGTGTTTGCCGAATTCCCCGTACGGAGATCGCCTGTTGTATGCCAAGTATATTGTGTCGCACCGACAAATGCAATTGCTCCTTTTTTGCT
The DNA here is from genome assembly GCA_034660695.1 of Candidatus Thermoplasmatota archaeon. Taxonomy (NCBI): domain Archaea; kingdom Methanobacteriati; phylum Thermoplasmatota; species Thermoplasmatota archaeon. The sequence continues at coordinate 11,500 of JAYEJS010000031.1, forward strand.
AACATATATTGTCTGGTACGTCTCTGGATGTTCCAATTTCTTTTTTATATAAGGAGGTAAAGGCATCTCTCCCTTTTTTTCCAATTCTTCCTCGCTACAAGGAAAATTGATTGAGCGCTTCCCCCGTCTTTCTTCACAATTTCTCCTTCAAATCCCTTTACGACAATTTTTGTTCCTTCTCTCACCTTTCCTTTTACCAAGCATTTGAATAGACCGTTTTCCATCCCCAACAACAGCAATTCTATTTTTCCTCCCGTAATCTTTCTCCCACGGAGCTTGGCTCGTATAACTTTCGTATCATTCAAGACCAAGACATCTCCCGGCGATAGATATTCAATGATTTCTCTAAATATTCTATGCTCGATTCCATCACCATTTAAAACCATCAGCTTGCATTTATCTCTAGCCACCAATGGTTCTTGAGCTATTGACTCTTTAGGCAAATCGTAATCGAATTCGTCGATGAGCACGATGAGAAATGAAAAAGGAGTAAAATAGGGGCTACGCCCCTATAACCCCATTCCGCCTTCGTTCCTCGGCAAGCCCTCGCCCACAAGGGGCTCGGTCATGCCACATCTCACTCGGCGGTAAACACGGTTAGCCGTTGCTGTGAATCATCAATGACAGCTATCCCGTGATGATGCTGTTGCTGTTGCAGGTACACACTGGATTCCTCCAAGTTTATTTTTCCTATCGACTCATGATGCTCGTATCCACTCCAAAAGCTCCCACGTGGATACCGTTTCCTAAAGCCGGGGTGTTGCTCGAACATTCTTTTAGCACTACGGGATTTCAACATGATCTCTGCATCTTGAACTGAGTATCGCTTTGGGATGTTCACCTGGAAATGGATGTGGTTTC